>JBATTD010000070.1:0-4940 GCA_049670345.1 Ignavibacteriaceae bacterium | reverse complement strand
TGGAACCCTATAATAATGGCACCTGATGCAGCTGCGAGAAGAACGTCGCTTTCCGAAATACCGCCAACGCCTTTATGAATTACTTTTACTACAACTTCCTCGGTAGAGAGTTTCATAAATGAATCAGATAGTGCTTCAACAGAACCATCCACATCGCCCTTTACAATAAGAGGCAGATCTTTTACACCGCCAATACTAATTTGTTTTGCAATTTCATCAAGCGTAATATGATGAACCTGTTTTTGATCCTGCTCGCGTTTTAATCTTTGTCTTTTCAATCCAATATCGCGCGCCATTTTCTCCGAATCAACAATTACGTAAGTGTCGCCTGCTTGTGGGGCGCCTTCAAATCCCAACACTAATACCGGAGTTGAGGGACCAACATTATTCACCTTACGCCCTCTTTCATCAAACATCGCTCTCACTTTGCCCTGAAAAATCCCTGCGATGAACGGATCGCCAATTTTAAGAGTCCCTTTCTGCACTAATATAGTTCCCGTTATACCCTTGCCTTTATCAAGTTCAGATTCAACAACAACACCACGTGCTTTGCGAACAGGGTTTGCTTTTAAGTCGAGCATCTCTGCCTCGAGCAAAATTTTCTCAAGTAATTGATCGATATTTAAACCCGCTTTTGCAGATATTTCTACACACTGATATTTTCCTCCCCACTCTTCAATAAGAATATTTCTATCTGCCAGCTGCTGTTTTATCTTTTCTATGTTAGCGCCAGGCTTATCGGTTTTATTGATTGCAATTACAATTGGAACGTTTGCTGCAAGCGAGTGATTTATCGCTTCAACGGTTTGCGGCATTACTGCATCATCGGCAGCCACAATTAATACTACAATATCTGTAAGTTGTGCGCCTCTTGCGCGCATTGCTGTAAATGCTTCGTGTCCCGGTGTATCTAAGAAGGTAATTTGTTTGTCACCTCCAACATCAACTTTATATGCACCAATGTGCTGTGTAATTCCGCCTGATTCACCGGCCACAACATTTTCTTTTCTTATATAATCCAACAGCGAAGTTTTTCCGTGATCGACATGACCCATAATTGTTACTACCGGCGGGCGGCGCTCTAATGTTTCCAGAGGATCTTCAACGTCTTCAAGTGCTTCCGCAGTATATTCTTGCTGCAACTCAATTTCAAAATCGAACTCATCGGCAACGAGTGTAATTGTTTCCAAATCCAATCGTTGGTTGATAGATACCATCAATCCGAGTTCTATGCATTTGGAAATAACATCACCTACCGGAACCTCCATTAAATTAGCGAGTTCGTTAACGGCAATGTATTCATTTACCTTAAGTATGTTTTTTTCAAGGGATTTTTGCTCTATGATTTCCTCTTCTTTTTCTTCACGCTCTTTACGTTTTCTTTTCCTTGCGCTTGCTCTGCCGGAAGCAGATGTGTCATCCATACTAAGCATAGTTTTTCTGATTGCTTCTTTAACGTCGCGTTGATCAATCTCAAACTTCTTTACTTTTTTTCTTTTCCGCGCCGCGGGAGTTTCGTCAACGAGAGCTTCGCCGGCTTTTTTCTTCGGTTTTCTCTTACGTTTTTTCTTCTTTATTTCGCTATCTTCAGCATCTATTGTATTCGGATCACTTTTTTTCTTTTCTTTCTTACCCTCTCCAAGATCCATTTTCCCAACAACTTTTAATCCCCGGGGTTTGGATTTCTTTTCATCAGTTTTTTCTTTTCTTTTATCTTCAGTTTTATCCTTTTCTTCTTTAACTTTTCTCTCCTCAAGCTTAGCGTCCTCGGCTACAATTTCTTCTTCTTCAGTGACATCGGATACTTTAACTTCTTCAGTTTCTTTCTTTTCATCTACTGCTTTGGCATCCACCTCTTCAGCAACTTCTTCATCTTTCCTTGCTTTATCTTCTCTTGTTTTTTTGAATTCGGCTAGTTTTCGATAATGCTTTTGAGTTTTTTCAATATCCTTTTTAAAATGTCCCTGTACTGCAGAAATCATTTCTTCACTAAGATAGGACATATGCGATTTAACTTTAAATCCTTCGCCTGATAAAAATTCCATTATGCTATCTGCCGAAAGATTATACTCAGAAGCGAGTTTGTATATTTTGATTTTTTTAAGTTTAGCTTCAGCCATATTTATTCCTTGACGCCTATTCTTCTTCGTACTGAGATTTAATAATTTCTATTATTTCGGTTACCTTTTCATCGTCAAATTCTTCTATTTCTTTTAACTTATCAGCTCCGGCAATAAGAACCTCAAGCCCCGTGTCATATCGGTTATTAATTAAAATATTATAAGCTTCTTCGCCAAGTTCATCTTTAATGTCAATCAATTCGATATCTTCTTCATATTCTTCAAATGGTTTTTCTTCTCTTAACACTTCGATTTCATAATCAGTTAGTTTTATTGCAAGACGAATATTAACACCATTTCTACCAACTATCTTCGCTACCTGGTCGGAATCTGCAGAAACTACAGCTTTCATTTCATCTTCATCAATTTCTATTTTGTTCAATTTAGCCGGGGCAAGTGCACGCTGAATAAAAAGTTCGATGTCATCGGTATAATTAATTACATCAATATTTTCGTTATTCAGTTCTCGAACAATTGCATGAATTCTAACTCCCTTCATACCAACGCAGGCACCAACAGCATCTATTCGGTTATCCTGAGATTCGACTGCAACTTTTGCTCTTTCACCGGGTTCACGCGCAATGGCTTTTATCTCAATTATTCCATCATATATTTCCGGAATTTCGATTTCAAAAAGCCGTCTTAGAAACATATCATCGGCTCTCGATACAACAATAACCGGTCCGCTGTTTGTTTTCTTTACCTCTTTTACAATTGCACGAATAGTTTCGCTTTTTTTATATCTCTCAAAAGGTATCTGTTCTTGTCTTGGCAGAAACAATTCATTTTTGTTATGATTAATTAGAATATCACTTTTTCTTATCTGATAAATATCGCCGACAACTATTTCACCAAGCAATTCCATATATTCATTATATACCAGGTCTTTTTCAATTTCTCTTATTTTTTGGTTTAAAGTTTGCTTGGCTAACAGAATCAATCTTCTTCCGAGAGAAACTAATTCAATTTCCTCAACATAATCTTCTCCCACTTCGAGTTCATCTTCATTTCCTTTGCGATTAACATCATCAATGCTTACTTGAGTATTCGGGTCGGTCACTTCTTCTACAATTTCGCGCTCTAAGAATATTTCTATATCTCCCCTGTCCATATTTACAATAACTTCAAATTGGGCATCTTCACCATATTTTTTCTTTACCAATACTCCGAAGACCTCTTCAAGAATACCCGCGAGTACATCTTTATCCATGCCCTTATCCTTTACCATCTCAGAAAAGGATTCAACTATTTCACGATTCATTTAACCTGTCTCCTATTAAGAAAAGCTAACTAATACTTTAGCATTAATTATATCTTTAAAATTAATTACTTGTTCTTTGTTTGTTAAGAAGGTTAAATATTCACCTTCTATTTTTTTTAATGTTCCTTTTAACTTTTTCTTTTCATCGTCGTGGCTATAAGTTATCTCAAACTTCCTGTTAATATGTTTTGGATATTGTTTAAGATATAACAGCGGTCTGTCAATACCGGGCGAAGAAACATCGAGCCGGTAAGCAGCTTTTATTAATTCTTTCTCTTCAAAAATTTCATTTATTTTTCTGCTTATCTTTGCGCAGTCTTTTGCGTTGATGTTTTTTTCACCGTCAACAAAAACTTCTATAACCTTGTCTCTTTCATTACCTCTTATAACAATATCAATCAGAAAAAAACCTGATGATGAGGTTATTTCTTCGGCTATCTGAACAATATTTTCTCTAAATGAATTCATCTGTTTATAATTTTTTATTGAGGTCAGTCCGCCGCGGCGGAGAACTCGCATTATAATCATTGTATTGTTTGTAAATATATTTTTCATGCTCGTTTCATACAAACAAAAATCGCCCTAAATAGGGCGAATAAGAGCAAACAAAAATAAACTTATTTTAAAGAATAAGCAAGATATCTACTCGTTTTTACATTATCCGTTATATCGAATATTTAATTGCTGTTTTCTACTGAATTCTTTGTTTTTGATTCTTTTATAATTTTCGGCAGAAAGTAACCTATAATTATTCCGATTATTAAAACGAGAATTAATAAAATAATAAGTGAAGCCTGAAAACTCCAAAATAGCATTTTTAAATCTACGAGGACAGTATTCTGGAAAATTATTACAGCAGCCAGAATTAACAACACAATAGTAATAACGAGTTTTGTGTTTTTCTCCATAACTATATTCTCCTATTTATTTTGTATTGTTTTAATGTTCAATTCTTCATTTTTTATATGAAGGTCTCTTTGCGGGAATGGTATTTCAATTCCGTCTTCACGAAATCTTTTAAATATTTCAAAGTACAATTCGCTTTTTAATACTTTCGGTGCTTGTATCAATGTTGTTGTCCAAACTCTTAAAATAAAGTTTAATGAACTATCTCCAAATTCATTAAATATTACATCAGGCGTCGGTTCCTTTAAAACAGCGGTATTATCTTCAGCCACGGATAGTAAAAGTGCTTTTACCTTATGCGGATCTTCCTTATACGAAACCCCAACAGGAATATTAAACCTGACGTTTCTATCATTATGGCTCCAGTTAATTACTTTAGAGGAGATAAATTCGGAATTTGGTACGATCACAGAAATATTGTCATTAGTTACAATTGTTGTAGCACGCATCGATATTCTCACTACATCACCTGAAATATTTCCAACTTCTATTCTGTCACCTACTTTTATAGGCCTCTCAAATAAAATGATAATTCCGCTTACAAAATTATTTGTTACAGTCTGAAGTCCAAATCCGATTCCAACCCCGAGAGCGCCGGCAAGAACAGTAAGCGTACTGAGATCAATTCCAACTGATTCTAGAATTATCATTAA
>JBATTD010000069.1:0-7361 GCA_049670345.1 Ignavibacteriaceae bacterium | reverse complement strand
TTCCCCCGGCAGGCATTCCGCTTGATATTGGCTGCGTGGTGAATAATGTTGAAACACTCTACAACATATCTCAAGCAGAAAACGATAATCCTGTCACAGAAAAATTCATTTGTGTTAACGGAGCGGTTAAAATCCTCTCTTCTTTTTTTGTGCCGATTGGGACTTCATTCGAAGATGTTATAAAGCACGTTAGCGGTACCACGACAAAAGATATTGGAATTTTTGTGGGCGGTGTTATGATGGGAAGCTTAACTTTTGATCTTGATGAGGTTGTAAGCAAAACCACAGCAGGATTAATTATTCTCCCAAAAGATCATTATTTGATCAAAAGAAAAAATCAACCTGAGCAAAACTGGCACCGCATAGGCAAATCTGCTTGCGATCAATGTAGTTACTGCACGGAGTTTTGTCCGCGCTATTTGCTCGGGTACCAGGTTGAACCGCATAAAGTAATGCGATCACTTGGATTTACAAAAACTGGAAGTGCTGTTTGGAATCAGATGGCTGAACTTTGTTGTTCCTGCGGGCTATGCACATTGTATGCCTGTCCTGAAGACCTTTATCCGAAAGAAGCGTGTGACACAGCTAAAGTGGAGATGCGAAACGAAGGAATAAAATTTGTTCAGCAAAAACCGGTAAAAGTTCATCCCATCAAGGATGGAAGAAAAGTTCCGTTAACCCAGTTAATACAAAAATTAAGTTTAAAAGATTTTGATGTTCCGGCACCCTTCAATCCTGAAAAACTAACTGCTGCTACGGTAAAGATCCCTTTAAAACAACACATTGGGGAAACATCAATCCCAATTGTAAAAGAAGGCGAAAGTGTTGAAGCAGGACAATTAATAGCTAGTGTTCCCGAAGGAAAGCTCGGTGCAAACATACATTCATCAATTTCCGGGATAGTAAAAGAAGTAACCGAAGTATATATCAAAATAGATTCTTAGATTTTTAATTAAGGTAAAATTATGTTCGAAAAAAACTCAATTGGATTAATTGAAATGGGAAGTATTGCATCTGGCATGCAGGCAGCAGATTTGATGTTAAAAACATCGGAAGTTGAATTGATGATATCAAGAACAATTTGTTCGGGAAAATATATGACACTCATTGCGGGAGATGTTGCCGCAGTAAATTCAGCCGTAAGCAATGCAGTTGATACTATTGGTTTTGGAGTTATCGATCATTTTGTTATTCCAAATGTTCATCGAACGATTTTTCCTGCCATTGCCGGACACAATGAGGTTCAGATGTTAGAATCGCTTGGAATTGTTGAAGCATATTCCGTTGCATCATTAATAGAAGGAGCAGATGCCGCAGTAAAAGCTGCTAATGTAAAGTTAGTTGAGCTGCGCCTTGCAATGGCACTCGGCGGCAAAGCTTTCTTTACCGTTACCGGCGAAGTTGCTGCAGTTACAAGCGCAGTTGAAGCCGGGGCACATATAATTTCTGAAAAAGGACTTTTAGTTAATAAAGTTGTAATTGCTAACCCACGGCAGGAATTATTATCTGAAATGATCTAACAAGCTCTCATCCATCAATAATTATTTTGGTTCTTAAGTTATGAAACGAATCAAATATATATCTGTTTGAAATAAATATTGTTAATACAACAGTCATTATTGATGACACAAAAATTGTAATCATTAACATAATTTGATACTTTATTGCTACGGTTGGAGAACTCCCACCCAAAATCTGCCCAGTCATCATTCCCGGTAATGAAATCAAACCAACAACCGCCATAGTTGCAATGGTAGGAGCAAAAGATGTTTTTAATGAGTTTCTCATATAAGGAAACAGCGCTTCTTTTTTTGTTGCACCATTTGCCAGCGCATACTTATAGAGAGTTTGTTCTTTCTGTAGTTTTTTATAATAAGCAGATAGCCCAAGTATGTTTGTACGAATACAATTACCAAGCAGCATGCCCGTGATAGGAATAAGATAAATTGCTTCGAAAAGGTTCTCCAGCTTTATAACAAAGCCGAGAAAATAAACATCAATAATAATTAAACTGATTGCCAGGGAAACAAAAACCGGAATTAAATATAATCGAAGTTGAAGATTACTTCGTTTTACTGTTGTTACTGTTGCAATTATTACCATAATTAAAACCCAGGCAAGATTTACCCACATATTATTCAAAATAAAAATGTACTCGAGATACAATCCAACAAGTAAAAGCTGTCCCGTCATTCTTATTACTGAAATAACAGCGGGTTTTAGCAATCCTGTTTTATAATACCATAGAACAAAGAATGGTATTACAAGCAAAATAAATCCCAGCGCCAGATCTGACCAGCCGATATCTATTGCAGTGTTCATCTTCTTTCTACATCATTATTATTTAAATTAAGTTTTATATCCGAGTTATCCATCCACTCCTGGTCATGTGTAACTGCAACCACGGTAGATGCACATTCATTCAGAAAATAATTTATAACTTTCATTTTAGAATCAGAATCCAGTCCTGATGTTGGTTCGTCCAGGAAACATATTTTGCGTTTTAGCAAAGATGATGATGTTAAAAAGATTCTTTGTTTTTCTCCTCCTGAAATATCAGATACATCTTTGGCAAGTATATCTTCAGTCAATCCAATCGTTTCGAGAGCATTGATTATAGCTTTTACCGATGGATTGTCTTTTTTGTTTTTATTAAAACTGAAAGGAAGCAGCAGAAGATCACGAACATAATTAATATCAATATTAAGTTCCTGCGGAACCAAGGAAATATTTTCTCTTATTTCGTTTATGTTTTTTTCGTTCATATCCATTCCCAGTAAATTTATATTTCCATTATCTGGCAAGATGAATCCCATTAACATATTTACCAAGGTACTTTTTCCGGCGCCCGAATTACCTGTTACTGCCACCTTTGAACCGGCGGGAATATCTAAAGATAAATTGTTTATAATATTTACCTCATTAAAACTTTTTGAAATGTTTCTTAAAATTATGTCTTTAATTTTTGTATCCAATTAGTAGAGGTTGTGATTTAATAATATTTGCAGAATAAAACTTTTAATCCTTCAAAAATAAAGATAAATAACAAATAGCAGAATTTATCTCGAATAATCCGGCGCATTTTCCGTAACAACTATTGGGTTGTGATAAGAATAAAATGTGTGGGCTAAATATTTAGATCTCTCCCATCATAATTCTATTGACATTAGTATTTATTTTTATATTATAGTAGTTGTTACTGTTCCATAAAATTCTTCTTGCGAAATCCAGATTGAATAAAAACAGTTTTATGTTTTGAAAAATATAGAAAATATAATCTGAAAATCTCCCAATTTTATTAACATATTAACAAGGAGGCTCACCGATATGACAGAAACAAAAAGATTTCATTGCGAAGAATGCGACCATTACTGGGAAATTACATCAAAGGCAATTATTCCAAGATACTGCCAAATGTGTGATAGTAGTAAAATACATAGAGTTACGGGAGATAGAAGATATTCAAGGAAAGCCAGGCAAAAAGTAAGATGGTCTCATTCGGGAACAATACGGGGGTAACTCAAATCTGAGCTAAAAAAGGAAAGGACAAAAATGAAAATTGCAATCGAATCGAACGACGGTGAAACTATCAATTCACCGTTCGATAAACCAAAGGGTTACTTGATCTTCGATGTTGAAGATACAGGGATTAAAGAGACCAAATATATTAAACTGCAAACATCCGTGAAAAAATCCCAAACAGTTTCGCCCGTAAAAACTAACAATATTAACTTGCAAAGTTTTTCGCTTGAAAATTGCCGCACAATAATAACACGGGGAATGGATAACAAACACCTCACCGAGTTTAAAGAAAAAGGCGTTGATGTTTTTATCACTTTCAACACCAGAGCGAAGGATGCAGTTAGAGCATATTTGAGGGAAAGGTTAATAAACGAACCATTAGCGCATTAATTATTTTTCGGATGGCTCTAAGATATTTTGAAATAGGGGAAAAGTATGCAGTTCTCAATGAGCACCAAGCAGACTATTTTTTTTAAAACATCTTCATTTAATCTATCTTTCGTTTAACAACTTACTTTTAACCCGCTTGTAATCCCACAAAAATAATTTAACTTACCACATAAAAAATTTAGTTATTAATTATCAAACCAATCTTAAAATCATGGCAAAAAAGAAGAACAACCGCCCATCCTGGGATGAATATTTTTTAAAACTTGCAATGCTTGCTTCCGAAAGAGCAACCTGTCCGCGCATGCATGTTGGCTGTGTTCTTGTAAAAAACAAATTTGTTTTGGCAACAGGTTATAACGGCTCACTGCCCGGTCAGCCGCACTGCGATGATGTGGGCTGTTTAATGGTTGATAACCACTGTGTGCGTACCAATCATGCCGAGATTAATGCGCTTGTGCAGGCAACAACCCACGGTGTAAATATTAAAGGAACAACTGCTTATATAACAAATATGTCGTGCACAAACTGTGCTAAAGCCTTAATAGCCGCGGGAATAAAAAGAGTTGTTGTCTTTTCGGATTACCACGATACGCTCGCCACAAAGTTTTACAATGATGCGGGAGTTGAGATTGTCAAATTAAATATGCCGAAGACAGAAATCTATTACGATTTGAAAAATTATTCTTCGGCAAAGAAAACGGAAAAATCCAGGTAACCTATTCGGGATTATCTTCTTATACGAATTTGAAATCTCTCACATTAAAATATTTATTAATAATTCTTGCCGTAATTTTCTGGGGGAGTTCTTTCATTGCCACTAAAGTTGCATTGAAAGAATTATCACCTGAAACAATTATTTCATTAAGATTAATTATCGCCTCAGTATTTTTATTTTTTACAGCCATCGTGTATAAAAAGGATTTCTCGATAAACCTCAAGAGCCATGGAGTTATCTTTATTCTTGCTCTTATCGCAGTGTTTCATCTTATGGTGCAGGTAACAGGACTAAAATACACAACAGCATCAAACACAGGATGGATAATTGGAACAGCACCAATTTTCATGGCAATTCTGGCAGCAATTTTTTTCAGAGAGAAAATCGGTTTGTTAAAGATAAGCGGGATCATCATTGCAATGTTTGGCTTGCTGTTATTAATTGGAAAGGGAAATATTACAAATGTAGATATTATTGAGAACAAGGGAGACCTTCTTGTTCTTGCAAGCGCGTTTACCTGGGGTGTTTATTCTATGGTAAATAAAAAAATATCACTTTCCTACTCTCCGCTGATGACAATTTTCTATCTGTTTGTAATGATGGTAATAATCATCATTCCTTTTAATCTTAATGAGGCGAGTGTTAATTCTGTTGTTCATTTATCTTTAAACGGCTGGATTTCGATTTTGTTTTTAGGGCTGTTTTGCTCAGGTATTGCTTATGTAATCTGGGCGTATTCTCTAAGGGATTTGGAATCGGCAAAAGTTGGTGCCTTCTTATACTTCGAACCGCTTGTTACTGTTTTGGCTGCCTGGGTATTACTAAGCGAATCGATTACGGTTCTTATGATTCTTAGTGGAGCAATAATAACAATCGGCGTGGTCTTGGTTAACAAAGAATGATATGAATTAATTTGAAAATTCATTGCTATTTCATAAATCATTCTTTAATTTTTGATCATACACCAATTATTCCAAATAATTATCATAAACAAATTAGGAGGCCCAAATGAATGTTAAAAAGTTCTGGATTGCTTTTGTTGTCGTCTTTATTGTTCTTGAAATCCTTGGATATATTGTTCATGGGGTAATGTTGGCATCTACATATGAGTCAGAAGGAATAAAAGAAGTCTTTCGTTCTATGGAGGAGATGGATTCTAAAATGTGGATAATGTGGTTAACCGATTTAATCTGGGCATATTTCTTTATATTCTTTTTCGTGAAGGGATATGAAAACAAGGGCATAATGGAGGGAGTTAGATATGGTGCCTATATGGGCATATTTGTATCCTTGGTATTCTCTTATCAAAATTATGTTGTTCTACCAATTCCCTACTGGCTTGCCTTGCAATGGTTTATCTATGGCTTTATTATTTCGGTAATATTGGGAGTAACAGCAGCATTAATTTATCGTCCGGTAGCAGCAGAAAGTCCGGGCGAAAGCTAAAGAATTTATCTGTTTTTAATATGCCATCCGGTAATTGCCGGATGGCATATCTACTTCAACTCCTTTTCATTCAACAGAAACAGCAGTTCCGTAAACAAGTATTTCTGCCACGTTAGACATTATATAACTGGTCGCAAATCTTGAATCAACGATTGCGTTTGCTCCAAGAGCTTTTGCCTCTTCTACCATCCTGTCAATCGATTGCTCACGTGACTCCGCCATCAGTTTTGTGTATTCGTGTATTTCGCCGCCCACAAGTGTTTTAAGACCGGCAACAATATCTTTACCAAGATGTCTTGCCCTGACAGTGTTGCCTTTTACTACTCCAAAGCTCTGCTTAATTTCTTTTCCGGGTATTGATGAAGATGTTGTAATAATCATCTTTGAACCTCCTTGTATTTATCTCTTTTTGAAGTGAATATTTTTTCCCTGACGAGCGAGAAGACTAAAATCAATGCTCCAAAAATAAGCAAAGTTATTCCGAGTTTTGCCAGCGGTGGAGTATGCGTATCTTTAATAATTGCATTTACTGTTTCGTAGCTTGCATAGCCAAAAAAGATCAATGCACCGATAGAAATAACAACCCAGGCAATACCCCTTTCAATCCTGTTGTAAACTCCCATCCAGTAACTGTCCCATACTTCCCTCGAAGGGTTTTTCATTTTCATCTTTCTTAACACCTCCTTAATTCTTTTTTGTTCTTCAAATTCTTGTTTTAGCTCTGTGTTTGAATTAATTAAATTTTCAAACTCTTGTGATTCTGAATCAGTCAGTTCATTTTCAAAGTGCTTCTCAAGTAAAATTATAAATCTTTCATTCATTCCATTAACCTCTTCATTTTTTCAGCAAGTTTTTTTCTTGCGTAGAATAACCTGGACATTACAGTTCCAGCCGGAAGGATTAACATTTCTGAAATCTCTTCATAACTGTAACCTTCAAATTCTCTTAGAAAAATAATTTCTCTATCCTCGGTTTCTAATTGATTTATTGCAACGTGAAGCATTTCTAATTCTTCCTTTTCTTCAAGATTTTGTTCCGGATTATTCCGGGAATCCTCATGTTTTCTACTATCTAGAAAAAATTCTTCTTTACGATTTTTAGTGTCACGAATAAAATTTAAACAAAGGTTTCTCAAAATTTTATAATACCATGTAAAAAAGTTTCTTTTTTCATCATAGTTATTAAAGTTACGGTAGGCCCGAATGAATGCTTCCTGGGAAACATCCATTGCAGCATCATGTGATCCGAGAAATCCCAATGCTGAAAAGTATGCACGCTTCATGTTATC
>JBATTD010000068.1:0-3870 GCA_049670345.1 Ignavibacteriaceae bacterium | reverse complement strand
ACCAACATTGCAATTATACATCATTATAGAATCGGTTACATAAGCAAAACTATTGATTTTAACATTGGCACCGATGACAGATCTTTCTACAAGTCCGCCAGAAATTATCGAACCATCGCATATAAGTGAATTTAAAGTTCTTCCAACCCTTTCGCCTTCGTGAGAAAGAGTTTTTGCCGGAGGTAATTGATACTGATAAGTACGAATTGGCCAGTTTGAATCATAAAGATTAAATTCGGGCGAAATGCTGATCAAATCCATACTTGCAGAAAAATAACTATCTAATGTCCCAATATCGCGCCAGTATGGTTTCTGTTCTTTATCTTCTTCCTCAAACTTGTAAGCATAAACAGGGCGGTTGTTCTTAACCATATATGGAATAACATCTTTTCCAAAATCGTATGGTTTTAATTTTTTTTCTTCCATTTCAGTAATCACATCACGCAGCACACTTGCATTAAATACATATATACCCATGTTCACTAATGAGTGATCGGGGTTATCAGGAATTTCAGATGGTTTATCCGGTTTTTCAATGAAAGATTTAACCCTGTAATCTGAGTCAACTTCCACGATGCCAAACCTATTTGCTTCAGACTGTGGTACTCCTATACAAGCAATTGAGAGGTCAGCCATCTTTACGAGATGGTCTTGTAATAAACGCAGGTAATCCATTTTGTAAATATGATCACCACCAAGTATTAATATCCATCGAGCTTTATTATCGTTGGAAAATAAATTCTTGTTCTGATAAATAGCATTTGCAGTTCCGAGATACCAATCGTTGTTCATCTTTCTCTGAGGCGGAACCGAATAAATGAACTCCGATAATTCTGGATTAAAAATACTCCACGCTTCAAATAAATGTGCGTTTAACGAATCGGATTTATACTGGGTTAGTACGTAAATTCTTCTTAAACCCGAATTGAGACAGTTGGATAAAGTAAAATCAATTATCCTGTATTTACCACCGAATGGAACTGCAGGTTTGCTTCTCACTTTAGTAAGCGGGTACAATCGCTCTCCCTGACCGCCAGCCAGGACCATTACTACTGTTTCTCTTAAAATTGAAGAACCGGGGAAAGGCATACAGAATCCTTTTTGTTATTAGTCCGAAAATAAGTAATTATGTTTTGTTTGGCAATTAATTAAATTGTTTATTATAAAACTTAATAATTAGTTAATATTTCATTTTATTTATAGAAATTTCTTTTGAAAGATTAATATGAAGATCAAAAGTTATACTTATTATGCAATTATTTTTATTCTTCCCCTAACTGTTACCGCATTAATTTTTACTAATAATATTTCAGAAGTTCAATCCGGATTGAAGAAGGAATTCTATTTGCATCATCTTAACAAATACTATAAAATTTTTAATACGGAAGATTATGTAACTGATAATCAGCGAAAGATTGATATTCTTCACTACGATTTATTCTTTGATCTCTTTCCTGATGAAAAAGAATTTGATGCATCAGTTGTAATTAAAGGGGTAGTTAAAGAAGAAGGACTGAAAAGTATTGAACTCAATTTTTATGATAATTTTGAAATAGGCGAAGTAAAGTTGAATGGAATTAAAAGGGAATATATTAATGAAGACAAACTATTAGCAATAAATTCAGGTGATTCTGTTCCCTTAGATACATTTGAATTAGAAGTAACTTATTCCGGTACACCAAAAAAAGCTGGGATAGAGGGATTTGTTTTTGGTAAGATAAACGGAACCTCTTTAGTTTATAATTTAAGTGAACCTTCTTATGCATCCTCCTGGTATCCGTGTAACGATTTTCCTTCGGATAAGGCGCTTTTGGATATTAGAATAAAAAATGATTCTTCACAGGTATCGATTTCAAACGGACTGCTAATTGGTACTGAAGATGATGGTGAGAGACGAACTTACCATTGGAAAACAAACTACCCGATTTCAACCTACCTGATTGCAATTTACTCCTCAAGTTACCAACATTTCAGCGACAAGTATATTTCAATTGATATGCAAGATACAATGGCGATCGATTATTATGTATTGCTGAATAATGTGGAGGATGCTGAAACAGACTTTCAGGAGCATCCTGAGATGTTACGATTCTTTGCAGAGACTTTTGGTGAATATCCTTTTATTAAGGAGAAATATGGTGTTGCAGAATTTTTGTGGCAATTGGGAGCCATGGAGCATCAAACTATTACAGGTGTAGCATCAAATATTATCGGGGGAAAAAACTTCTTTTTAGATATTTATATTCACGAATTAGCTCATCACTGGTGGGGTAATGCCGTTGGACCTAAATCCTGGAATGATATATGGTTAAATGAAGGTTTCTCAACTTATTCTGAAGCTTTATATTACGAATTTAAATCTGGTAAATCTGCATTAAGATCATCTATGTTGAGTAAGAGTCAGGGTAGCTTTTCAACGGAGTTGGGAAATCCTGGATCATTTCTGTTTAGTGAAACAGTTTACAATAAAGGTGCATGGGTTTTGCATATGCTCCGCTGGGAATTAGGCGATAAAACTTTCTTTAAAGTTTTAAGGGAATACTATGAAAAATTCAAATACTCGAATGCTTCTACGGAAGATTTTAAAGCGGTTTGTGAATCAATTTCCGAAGTAAATTTTACAAAGTTTTTTGATCAATGGTTAAACGGAACAGGGAAAATAGAATTGATTTATAAATGGAATAGTAAAAGAATTGCCAATGAATTTGAGACGATTATTACACTTGAACAAGTACAGGATGGATATGATTCATATTGTTTCCTTCTTGGAATGAATTTCAAATATGCTAATGATGAATTAGAATCTTTTCGATATAATATAGATTCAAGGACTGCTGAGTTGACTGTGCGAAGTAAGAACAAACCGGTGGAAATAATTTTGGATCCAAACGATTGGCTTTTGATGACGGAATCTGAATTGGTAGAAAATTAAATATATTTTTTTTCAAAAAGGTAATCTGTAATTTTATACATTATTGTTAATCTATTATTTGATTTGTGAATAAACGATATCTTTTTATTTCCGACCAGCACCTAGGTCTTCAATCAAAAGAAATTGAAGATAAAAAGGAAAGATTGCTGGTTAAATTTTTAGAATATGCTGAAGATAATTGCGATGAACTATTTCTTGTTGGGGATCTATTCGATTACTGGTTTGAGTATAAGCGGGTTTACCAAAAGGGTTTCTATAGAACACTAACAGCATTACAAGATGTTGCCGAGAAAGGAATAAAAATTCATTACTTTATCGGTAACCACGATTTTTTGCATCGTGACTTTTTCTCAGAGGAGTTCGGAGCCATAATGTATGAGGGTTCGTTTGATGTATTATTAAATGGGAAAAGATTTTATATTGCACACGGGGACGGACTGGTTAAAAATGATATTGGTTATAAAATTTTAAAAGTAATTTTACGGAACAAAATCATCCAGAAAATGTATTCATTATTACATCCTGATATTGGTATAGCTATTGCGAGTAAAACCAGTAAATCGAGCAGGGTATACACAAAGAAAAAAGATTACGGCGAAATTGACGGAATGTTTGATGCCGCTAAGAAAAAAATTGATGAGGGATTTGATTATGTAATTTTCGGGCACTCCCACGAAAGGGTAGTTTTAAAATACAATAGCGGTGTTTATATTAACCTTGGATCTTGGATAGACGATCCCTGTTATGGTAAATTTGATTTAAACGGATTTGAAGTAATAGACTGGAAGTGATATGACGAAAAGAAAGTTAGATCATAAAGAAATGAAAAAATATTTTTTTGATTCAGAGCATAGAAACAAAAGATTGAAACGTAAAACGATAAAGAATAAAATTAATTGGCTGATTGTAATTGGTGTTATTGCAACTCTGTTTATCAC
>JBATTD010000067.1:0-4054 GCA_049670345.1 Ignavibacteriaceae bacterium | reverse complement strand
ATGAAGCAAATGGGTGGGGTTTTGATTTCGGTTTGAATTATGAAACTCCTTTTAGGGGACTATCAGTATCCACGGTAATCAAAAACATCGGCTCAATGAATGCACTTCGCAACCAAGAGACTCAACTGCCAACAGATTTTAGATTAGGGTCAGCATATAAATTTGGTGTTGAATCTGCGAAGCTTGATTTTATTGCTGTTGCTGAATTTCAGAAATATCTCGACACAGATGATATCCATTTAAACTTAGGCGGCGATATAGTTTATGACCAGATAATTGCTTTGCGTGTTGGTTATCAGTCTGGTTATGAAGCAAAAAGTTTTACAGGGGGTATTGGGTTAATGTGGGGCAGTTTAAGATTTGATTATACTTATATGCCTTTCTCCTTAGATTTGGGAAATGCAAATCTGTTTTCGCTGCAATTTAAATTTTAATTATACCTGCTTCTTGCCGCCATTTATATTTCCGGTTCTACGAGCACTTCATAAATAAAAACGCTGTGAAAAATTTTTACATCAACGTACCTGTATTCATTAATATAAAACTGTATACTATATTCTTCACCGGAAGGTGTATAAATTTCTATAGGCATTACTTTCAACAATTTGGTCTCCGCACCGAATTGTCTGAAAACATTCCACAAAGTTTTAAATACATTAGCCAGATTATTTTTGTTTCCGCTCCCCCAATCCTTTACAATTTTATTTACTTTCTCGTTTTTAAAATAAATGATTCCAATAGTATTATCTGAAGAATTATCGGATATAAATAAATTATCATTTTGATCAACGTCTAATCTAAATTTTGGTCCGAGTAATTCGTATACATATTCCTCAGCCATACCAAGCTCGATATTGTAACCAGAAATATTGAGAGATTTTGGCTGAGCAAAAATAATTATCGGAAGAAATGATAAGAATACTATAAATTTCATTTTTTCTCCAAATTTAAAAAATGTAATGAATCAATATATAAATGAGAATATATATCACCAAAATTATATTATTAATGTTGTTCAGCTTAAACTGGAGTGGAGAGGTTTGGATGAAGAAAATAAGAAGACATTTTGCCCAATGTTGGAGAAGAAACTTTCTATTATCTTTCGACGTAAAGTGAATCAAGAGAAGGATGGAATGATAATTTTACATTCTTTCCAGTATTACCTGATAATATAATCTCTAACTTATCTACCTCAGCTATTACATTATCTAAGTAAACCAATGATGAAAAAACAATTTGTTTGGTTGGAATATTTTCAATATTCCCAATTGGGAGCCCTGAAGCATTAACATTATTTTCATCAATAATCATTTTCTCCCTATTATCGATGAAATATCTTCCATTGTATATAGCACTGTATCTTTTGGGCAGCACCTTTCTCAATTCACCAAAAGAATAATATTTATAGTCTTTTGCATTATCGCCAAAAGCAACAGTTACAGCGTTACCACCTTTATGTACTAATACAGGTGTCCCTCGTTCTAAAATATCAAAAATTTCTTTTGCGTCTTCGCGGGAAACTCTTACACAACCATGTGATACATTCTTTTTCCCTAAATGTCTGTAGTAACCATTTGTGCTCAGTGCATGCATTCCAATTCCGCTGTTAAAGCTCATCCAATAAAGCATTACGGTACTATCGAACTGAGCTGAGTATTGTTTTTTGGTTTTCCAATGGAGTGTGAATAATCCCTCTCTTGTTTCGATGCCTTCAGAAATATTTTTAGTACCGCCGGAAAGAGGGAATACCTTTGTTTCACCGTTTCTGAATCTTACAATACCTTCGTGCGTTGTAAGATTGATCTCAATAATGTGATCTTTCAAAGTGTAAATTGTATCACGAATGTTTTTGAAGTCGATTTGTAATAGCGGATTGATCGTGCGGTTTGCAAGTTGATCATTCTTTGGAACTTCTTTATAATTGCTTCCAGTGAGAAGTAAAAATATTAAGCATAATGTGGTTATAGAATATCTCATTGATTCTATTCTCTTTGAAAATATTTAAAAATTATTTCTGCTCGCTTTTTACCAACAACGGCAGCAATATTTTCTAACGATTCATTTTGGATTTTGGACACACTTCCTAACTGTTTAATCAACATCTGTGCCGTGGCAGGCCCGATGCCTTTTATTCCTATTAACTCAGAAGTAAAAGTCCTTTTATTTCTTCGTTTGCGATGGAAAGTAATTGCGAACCGGTGAGCTTCATCACGTATTTGCTGTAATAATTTTAATCCTGATGATGTTTTTGCGATTGATTCTGCCTCAGATTTTCGTGGAAAAAACACTTCCTCAAGGCGTTTTGCAAGTCCGATTATGGGAATTTGTTTTAAACCGAGATCATTTAAAACTTCAACAGCACTCGAAAGTTGACCCTTTCCACCATCCACCATTATTAGATCGGGCATAGGTTCTTCATTCTCCATTACGCGGCTGTATCTTCTTCTGATCACCTCCTGCATACTTGCGAAGTCATCTGGCCCTTCAACATCCCGAATAATAAATTTTCTATACAAACTTTTTTTTGGTTTGCCATTAACAAAAACCACCATGCTTGCGACTGAATCTGTTCCCTGTAAATTGGAAATATCGAAACACTCAATTTTTGCAGGAAGTTTATTTAATCCTAAATCTCTTTGAAGTGCTGCAACTGCAAAAGGAACGTGTCCTTCTTTTTTCATTCTTTGAATTTGAATTTCTTTTAGCTGAAGTATTGCATTCTGTTTACACATCTTTACGAGTGAACGAAGTTCACCTCGCTGAGGGATAACAAATTTCACTTTTTTCTCGGCACGTAAGTTCAGCCATTCTTTTAGCAGCGCAGAATCGATCGGTTCGCTTTCAAATAAAATTTCTTTTGGGATTTCAGTTAGTTCGCCATAATAAAATTTCACGATAGAATTATAAATCTCCGGCAACTCTTCTCCACCTTTTAATTTTAATCGTAATTGTTTTTTACCGACAAGTTTTCCGCTGCGTATGTTAAAAATTGAACATGCGGAATCATTGCCTTCATATGCAACTGATAAAACATCTCTATCAACAAAATCGTTACTTACTATTTTTTGTTTTGATGAAATTGTTTTTAACTGTTCAATTTTATCCCTTATCTCCGCAGCTTTTTCAAAATCAAGTCCTGTAGAAGCATTCCCCATTTTTGTCTCAAGCTCTTTTATCAGATCATCGGTTTTGCCCCTTAGAAGTTTTATAACTTCCTGAACCATCTCATTGTATTCAAATTCAGAGATTAATCCTTCACAAGGTCCGTCGCATTTGTTTATGTGATAATCAAGACAAAGCCTATACTTTTTTTTCGCAATAGTTACCTCGTTAATATCGTACTTACAGCTTCTAATCTTAAAAATCTGGTTTATCATACGAAGAGCGGATTTCATGCTTTTCACACTTGTGTACGGCCCAAAATATTTTGACCCATCCTGAATAACCTGGCGTGTTGAATAAACTTGCGGGTAGGGTTCGTTGGTTACTTTTATGAAAGGGAATGACTTATCATCTTTAAGATCTATATTGTAGCGTGGTTTTAATTCCTTAATAAGATTGTTTTCCAGCACTAAAGCTTCAATCTCAGAATCGGTTACTACAAGTTCAACATCTTTTATTTTTTTTACTAATGCAATTGTTTTAGCATTTGTTGCACTTCCGTGGAAATAACTTCGCACGCGGCTTCTTAAATTTCTGGCTTTCCCAACATAAATTACTTTGTCTTTATCATTTTTAAATTGATAAACACCGGGACGTGTTGGGAGGGCTTTTAATTTGTTTTCTAAATCAGTATTCACGATGGCTTAATGAATTAAAAAATATATTCAGATGTGGCTATACGTTATAATAATTAGTAATAAAATATAAGATTTAAATAAAAAAGCTAAATTGAAATAATTTATTAGGAAAGAATGGCATTTTTCCCAATTACAACAATGCCGGATTCAGTAACGGTAAATTTCTTTTTATCGCTTTCAGGATCAAACCCAATTTCATATCCTTCCGGTATTGTTACATTCTTATCAATAATAGCTCTGCGAATTCTTGCATG
>JBATTD010000066.1:0-2375 GCA_049670345.1 Ignavibacteriaceae bacterium | reverse complement strand
ATTTCTGGTTGATGCAGCGATAATATTGGAAGGAGATTCTCTATTTTTTAGTTAATTTGTAAATAATCATTAAACGTTTTAGCAATATTTTTATCAAAATAAATGTTGTTGATTACAAAATATTACGGATTATGAATAAAATGAGCCTTTACTGAAAATTAAAGAAAAAATACTACCAGCTCCTTGATACAGAAAATAAATTTGTTTATTTTCAGTTAAACGTTTAACTGAATATTTATGCTTCCGACAATAAAAGATGTGGCTAAAGCTGCCAATGTTTCAATAGCAACGGTATCCCTTGTGTTACATAATAATGAACGCATTTCTAGCAAAACTAAAAGAAGAGTTTTAAAGAGTATAAAGCAGTTAAACTATCATCCTTCTAGATCTGCACGAGGATTAGTATCACGTAAAACAGGTAACATTGGGTTTATTTTAACTGAAGAACATTTCTTACGTACTGAGCCGTTTTATACAAAGATATTTCTAGGTACTGAATTCGAAGCCAGAACTAACGACTACTATGTCCTGCTTGCCACAGTTAATTCCTCTTTTAGTGAAGGGGATCTTCTACCTAGATTTATTGTAGAAAAAAATTTTGATGGAATTGTAATTGCCGGTAAAGTGCCAAATTCACTAGTTACATCGATTTTAGAATACAAGAAACCTACTGTTTTTGTTGATTTTTCACCCAATAATGGGGATTATCCAAATGTTTTAACTGATAATCTTAAAGGGGGACAAATAGCTTCTGAACATCTTATCGAATACGGTCATAAAAAAATTGCTTTTATTGGAGGTGAAATATCTCATTCAAGTATTACAGACAGGTTACAAGGATATAAACTTGCTCTCGAAAGAGCAAAAATAAATATTGATGAATCGTTGATTATAACGAATGATGAGTATTTATCCAGGCAAAATGGTTGTTCATCCGCTGAATTGTTGATCAATAGAAGAAAAGATGTTACTGCAATCTTTGCAGCAAATGATGCAATAGCTATTGGAGTAATGCAATGCCTAAAAAATAAAGGGATTGAAATACCGGATAGAATATCAGTTATAGGATTTGATGATGTTGAGGCAGATTTATTTATCGATCCACCGCTAACAACTATTAGAGTACCAAAACTTGATATGGGGACAGAAGCAATTCAACTTATTCTCGGAATAATTAATAATAAAAATATAAAAGCAAAGAAAATACTGATGCCCGTTGAGTTAATAGTAAGAAAGTCTACTAAAAATATTAGCAATCCTTAACAAAAGTGAGAAATGTGAAGGAGATTTCCACATCTTCAACGGAGACTCAGACTTTGGGTCTCCGATTTTTTAGAACATAAAAATTGGAAGAATTTATACTGAGTAATGAGGTTTGAAAAATTATTTAATAAGGATGTTAACTATACGTACAATTCACTGTAGTTATAATTTAATTATCTATTTATTAACCAAGGAGGAGCAATGATTAATTTCAGCAATATTTCTAAATGGTGTATCGGTATAGTGTTTATTGTATCTATACAAATTCCTTTGCTGGCGCAAGGAGGAATAAATGCCATAGGCAGTTTCGAACAAGACGGGCCATCGTATTGGAACAAACAAGATCCAGTACCAAGTGGGGCAACTGTAACCTGGGCCACGGATCAATTTTTATCATTAGGCAGATCACTAAAGATAGTAAAAGGAGTGACTACGGAGGCAGCGATGTGGGAATCGGACAATATGTGTGACATATGGAGTCCGGTACACAATAAAGATGTAGATTTAAAGATTGGAGCCTTTATAAGGACAGAAGGTGTAAATACAAATCCAGCGACTGAAGATGAGACGTGGTATGTATCATACTCGTTCACAGATTCAGCGGGATTACTGATGGGAGAGATAAAACTACCGATAGATCAGAGTGTAGCGACGAGCGGCGGCTGGGTAGCAGATACAAATGATGTAGGAGACTTAACATTGCCGAGAGATTCGTGGACAACGATCATCAGGTTTGTAGGCGGTAAGGATGCAACGGGGACTGTATGGGCAGATAACTTCTTACTGAATGGAAGAGGCGCTTGGGCAGGTGGACTATGGAACGGGACATTATTGTGTCCGAAGGGCTGGATGTACTGGTTACCAAGAGGGGCCGACGGAATAACAGTAACAGATGGATATGAGGATACAAGAATAAATACAGAGGATTCTTATCACGGGGATTACTCATTAAAGTTTGATATGCTGGATGGAACGCACGATGCGTTTATAGGAACAAAATTTTTCCCACTAAACAGCGGGTTAGCCCCGGTACAGGGTGGATCAAATGATATTACAGCATTAAATGGGGCAGTTGTAGGAGATGTATTAAGGATCAGTGTCTGGATAAAGGG
>JBATTD010000065.1:0-3029 GCA_049670345.1 Ignavibacteriaceae bacterium | reverse complement strand
ATTCAGGATTACCATTTACAGAATTAATTGGTTACTACGATAAGTTTTATCTTCAAAATCTGAATAATGTAGGGCAGGGAGTTGGTGAATTCAATCCATTTACAATCCTCGGAGATAGAAATCTTGGCAGGCTCCCGGCTTATCACAGGCTAGATTTTAGCTTATCGAAACGTCTTCAAGTTTCTTCTCTAAAACTAATGTTAGGTGTAGATGTTATCAATGCCTACAATCGCGAAAATATTTTTTATTATAATAGAGAAACCGGAGAACGCGTTAATATGCTTCCATTAATGGTAACTGCTGTTATAAAGGTGGAAATTTGATTAACAAATTATTAATTATAATGATGTTCTCAATTCCCGTTTTCATATCCTGTGATGCTGATTTTTCTCCGTATTCAGAATTTCAGGAAAAGTATTCCTTAACCTGTATTTTAAGGAGTGATACGACTTTTCAAACTGCAATTTTATCTCATAACTATCTGCCGGATCAACCTGATCCAAATTCATATACAAACGATCCTTCAATAGTTGGAGCAGATGTTAGGGTTTGGTACAACGATTCTGTTTATGTTTTAAGCGATTCTTCAGAAACACGAACAGATTCATCTAGATATAAAGAGCCATTCAGGTATTACTACAATAATCGTTTTATTATTAACCCTAACGAAGAAATAGAAATCGAAGTACTGCTACCAAATGGGCGAAGATTGTATTCTTCTTCAGTTACACCAAAGGATATTATTTTTTCTGATGGGAGTGACGTTATCATTCCTCCTGTAAATTCCGATTTTGTTAACTTCATTTGGTTAGCCAGTGAACAAGGTGCATATTTCTCACCCAAATTTGAGATAAAATATTTGCAAGTAGTAAACGGGATACAGGTTTTAAAAACAATTGAAGTTCCCATAAAGTATGTTACCCGGAATGGAAACCTCACTCCCTTATATCCTGAAGCATCGAATAGAACAAATATTGTTTATTCGATGGAATCGATTGCACTAACTCTCGAAAAAATCGCAGAAGGAGATCCCGATAAGCAGAACTATTCAGTATTTCAAACACCATTATTTAATTTATTGGCATTTGATGCCGCTCTATCGAGATATACCTCGTCTACCAGCCAGTCACTAAACGATCTCACCGTTACGCTCAATACTGCTGATTATACAAATATTAATGGAGGCTTTGGAATCTTTGGTTCATACATTAAAAAGAATTATTCTTCAATTAAGTTCCAACAGAACTTTATTGAATCATTTGGTTATAATTTTATTTTTAATGGTAACTGATGATTAAAGCAATTCAAAGACATATAATTGACAAATTTCAAATTCGCTTAGTACAATTTTTAATTGTTGTACCAGCATCCATTTTTGTAATTATAGGATGTGAGAAAGAAGTTTCCAGGAGTCCTGTAGAACCTGATCCATCCCAGGGTGTTATTAATATTTCCTCTAGCCCTAAAGGTGCTACAATTTTTCAGAATGGGAGAAACACCGGAAGATTAACACCAGATAGTTTAACATTTCTTAATCCTGATGTTTATGAGGTAACTCTTAAACTTCAGTACTTCAAAGATACTTCTTTAACTGTTCAACTCGATAAAGACTCACGCAGAGAATTAAGCATTGATTACTTCTCTAATCCCTCAATGTATGGGAATTTAATTTTGTTTAGTCTGCCGGTAGGTGCCAGCATATTCTTAAATGATTCATCTTTGAATAGAGTGACTCCGGATACAATTTATGGATTATTGCCCGGGCTTTATAAGGCAACTTTTAAATTGTACAACCATAGAGACACAGAAATAAATGCTTTAGTTGAAAGCAGCATCACAAGAAATTTCAGCGTTCCACTAAGAGATACATCCGTATGGGTTGATTTTCAAACATTCAATTCCGGCATACAATCAAATCTATTAACTGCAATCGCAGTTGATCTTAATCGTATAAAATGGATTGGTAGCTCAGATGTCGGTTTAATTAAATTTGATGAAAACAACTTCTCAAATTTTAATACTTCCAATTCGGGAATTCCATCGAATCAGATTAACTGCCTGTCAGTCTCAAACTCTAATGATCTCTGGATAGGCACTCCTTCGGGATTAGCAATATTTAACGGATCAACCTGGAATATATTTAATACTTCAAATTCTGAATTACCGAATAATGAGGTTAACGCAATTAAGTTTGATCAAAATGGTAAAGCATGGATTGGAACGAACAATGGATTTGCTAACTTCGATGGAATTAATTGGCAGGTATTTAACTATAGTTCTGCTAACTTTGAGTATTTATGGGTTACTGATTTAACTGTGGATATAAACAATACAATTTGGTTAGGATCAAACAACTTTGGGATTTTATCCTGGAGAAATAATATCTTCACAGAGTATATTGATTCTCTAAATAACCTTCCTACCGGTAGAATTTCAGCTGCTGAAGTTGATTTGAATAATGATCCCTGGTTCGGGCATCTTTCAAATGGAACAAGCCGTGGTGGGATTTCATTTTATAATGGAAATATATTTACAAGTTTCTTCCCGGGTTCACCTTCTATTAAAATTAATAGTATTCATATTGAAGATTTAACGAATAGTAAGTGGGTAAGCACAACGGAAGGTGTATTTCGTTATGATGAGAATAATTCTGTTGTCAACTATAACATTCAAAATACATTATTATCAAGTAACAATATTAAGGGCATTGCGAAGCAAGAAAGTACTCTCTGGATTGTTACCTTCGGCGGTGGATTAAATAAGTTTAAAATGGAATAATTATTTAATTCAATAAAAAAAGATTCAGCTGAATTCAGGAAATAACCCTATAAACCGAATCCAAAACAGTTCCATCAACCCACTTAATAATAGCTATAACTTTTTTCTTATCAATCTTTGGTTTTGCAGGCTGCCCTCCGCAAATTTCATCTATCTCGTTCTTAATTTGTTTAATAGGTTTTATCGGCAGGCCTGAATTTTTAGTCGCCTTAATCAAATCTTTTCTTTTCGGATTAATAGCAATTCCTCTT
>JBATTD010000064.1:0-2680 GCA_049670345.1 Ignavibacteriaceae bacterium | reverse complement strand
ATTGTTGTATACTCTATGCTCATTTATCCATCAATTCATCTTACGTACGGAATTGGGTTTTTAGCTGGTCGATTTAAGTTGATTGGAAAAAAGTAATGATATTTTCCTGATTATTTTCAAGCTAAATTATCTTTGATTGTATCATTGTGATAAATTGGAATTTCAGCTCAATAGATTTATCTTTAAATTCTTTGTAGAAAAAACTTGCAAATTAAAGCGTTAATTTGTAACATTTTGTTAAAATATTTTGCATATGAAAAACGATTTCCTTCTATTTCATAAACCGTTTATTTCTGAAGAAGAAGTAGACGAGATTGTCGATACTGTTCGATCGGGCTGGTTAAGCATGGGACCTAAAACGATCCGGTTCGAAAACAATTTTAGCGAGTACATCGGAGTAAATAAATCTGTTGCCGTTAGTTCATGGACAGCAGCAGGTCATCTTTCTCTTGAAGCATTTGGAATTAAAGAAGGGGATGAAGTAATTGTGCCTACCATGACCTTTCCGGCTACTGCTGAGATTGTTTGTTATTTTAAAGCCAAACCTGTTATTGTTGATGTTGATGAAGATACCCTCAACATATCTCTTGAAGCAATAGAAAAAGCTATTACTCCAAAAACAAAAGCAATCATTCCTGTACATTATGGTGGACAGCCATGCGATCTTGATGAAATACATGCTATAGCAAATAAACATAATATTAAGGTTCTTGAAGATGCAGCTCATTCTTTACCGGCCAAATATAAAGGTAAAAAGATCGGTACAATTTCTGACGTAACATGTTTTAGTTTTTACGCTACCAAAACATTATCTACCGGCGAAGGCGGGATGATTTGTACCAATGACGAAGAGATTGCTGAACGTGTAAAAATTATGCGTTTACACGGAATAAATCGGGATGCGTGGAAACGTTATACAGAATCAGGCTCCTGGTATTACGAAGTAGTAGCTCCGGGTTATAAATACAATTTTACTGATCTTCAAGCATCACTCGGTTTACCGCAGCTTAAAAAAGTTGACACAATGTGGAACTCTAGAAAAAGAATTGCTGCAAAATATACAGAAGCATTAAAAGATTTGGATATGATCCAATTGCATACAATCAAACCCGATAGAGATTCTTCATGGCATCTTTTTCCAATCCGTCTTTATTTGGATAGAATAACAAAAAACAGAGCACAAATAATAAATGAACTGCGAGAAAAGAAAATTGGTGTGGGAGTTCATTTTATGCCTGTTCACCAACATCTTTATTACAGCGAAACATTTAACCTTTCCGATGCTGAATATCCTGTTGCTTCAGCAGCATTCCCTCGTTTAATGTCATTACCAATCTACCCTGGGATGACAGATGACAATGTTGATAAAGTTATTGATGTATTAATAAATATATTAAATAAGTTTAAAAAATAATTCTTTTTCAAAATGGGAAAGCACGACAGTTTTATCAAACGTTTTACTGATATTACTATCAGTATTCTTTTACTGATAATTTCACTTCCAATAATAATCATTGCAGTCATCGCTATTAAACTGGATTCCAAAGGTCCGGTTTTTTTTGTGCAAGACCGCACAGGTTTAGATGGAAAGCCGTTTAAGATGATAAAGTTTAGAGGGATGGTAAATAATGCGATGGAAATTGGACCTGAATTGACTCAGAGAGATGACCTGCGAATTACAAAGGTAGGGAAAATACTGCGAAGAACAAGCATTGATGAAATACCACAGATATTTAACATATTAAAGGGCGATATGAGTTTGGTTGGTCCACGTCCGGAAATCACTTCAATTACTTCAAAATATAACGAAGAGCAAAAAGAGGTATTTGAATTCAAACCAGGAATAACCGGATATTCACAAATAAATGGAAGGCAGCTTTTATCTCCCGATAAAAGAGTTAAAATGGAAGTTGAATATTACTCAAAAGCAAATTTCTGGAGCGATTTTTTGATAGCAGCATCAACCCTTAAGGTGATTTTGAGTAATGAAGGAAACTTATAATACTAAAAATCATTTCATCCTTTTCTCTTATACCACATAGAAAAATAATTCCAACTTAAGTTTGGATTTAGCTTATTAAATTGACTTATTTTTCCCTTGTGTAGTTTTCATCAAAGTGCTATGTTTCGTTCAAATTTTCAACTAATAGGGAATTTAATGCATTCAATTTTCCGGTATGTTTTTCAGATACTTATTATATCACTTACCTTTACATTTCTTTCTTCTGCACAAAATTTTAAAATAATTGAATCCACTTTAGATCATATAATAATAGAATTTAATTTTAACAATTTCTATTCTGTTTACGATACTTTGGTGGATGGAAGAAAATATAATGTTATTAAAGGTGATGAAAACTATTACCGTAATCCAGGTGAACCATGGCTTCCTTTAATTAATCTAAGCATTGGCATTCCTCACGATTCAAATCCAACTATGAAGATTTTACGAAATGACAAATTATCTTATAGCAATAAGTTTATTATGCCATATCCAGAGACTGATCCTCTTTTTGAAGAGCCGGATGTTCAAAAAATTAATGAAGAGATCTACTCAAAAAGTAATTTTTTCCCCAATGAAGTTGTACAAATAAGTTCTTCGTATGATTTCAGATATGCAAAGATATTACCGATTGCCGTTTCACCTTATCAATTTAATCCTGTTACAAGGGAGTTAGTA
>JBATTD010000063.1:0-4059 GCA_049670345.1 Ignavibacteriaceae bacterium | reverse complement strand
TATTTCCCGTCTAAAAAAATACCATTAAGCTAAAAACTAATAGGTGAGAATAATGAAACACATAATCCCATTTCTCTTAACTGTCGTGCTGATTATTGCTGGATGTGACACACAAAACGAGCAGATGGAAAATCAATCCGAGGATATTGAAATTCTAAAAGAACAAATTGCAAAATTTGTACCTACAGAACTTAATTACGATGCGGGCACTCTTGATGAACGACAAAAAATTGTTGTGGAAAAACTTTACCGTGCTGCAAAAATAATGGATGAAATATTTTTGGACCAGGTTTACTCAAAAAACAATGAGATAAAAACTGATCTTATGGTTCAGGATTCAGAGGAAGCAAAGTACCAGCTCGAATTGTTTAATATTATGTTTGGTCCCTTTAACAGGTTAGAGCATGATAAACCATTTGTCGGGACAGAGAAAAAACCGGATGGCGCAAATTATTATCCCGAAGATATGACTAAAGAAGAATTTGAACAGTGGCTGAAAGATCACCCGGAAGATGAGGAAGCATTTACATCAGAATTTACAGTTATAAGAAGAGACGGAGAAAATCTTGTTGCAATTCCATACAGCGAGTATTATAAAGTAAAACTAACCGAAGCTGCAACGCTTTTATTAGATGCTGCTGAAAATGCAGGCAATCCATCACTAAGAAAATATTTAACAACAAGAGCCGTTGCTTTTCAGAACAACGATTACTTTGAAAGCGATATGAAGTGGATGGATTTAAAAGATCACGATATAGAAATAGTAATTGGTCCGTATGAAGTTTATGAGGATGGGCTGTTTAATTTTAAAGCTGCATTCGAATGTTTTTTAACCATAAGAGATAAAGAAGAAAGTGAAAAGCTGGATGTGTTCAAGAGTTATTTGAGAGATATGGAAATTCATCTTCCGATTCCTGATGAACACAAAAACTTTGAGCGGGGATCCGAATCACCCTTGGCTGTTGTTAATGAAATATATACAGCGGGTGATACAAAGGCAGCAGTTCAGACCATTGCATTCAATCTTCCAAACGATGAGCGTGTACGCAAAGTAAAGGGCTCGAAAAAGGTTATGTTAAAAAATGTTTCGGAAGCAAAATTTAAAAAACTTCTAAAACCAATTGCAGAAATTGTATTGGTGCCTGAGCAGTTAGAATACGTTACATTCAACTCATTCTTTACACATTCACTTATGCACGAAATGACTCACGGAATAGGGCCCGGTTACATTAAGGTAGATGGAAGAGATACCGAAGTAAAAAAGGAATTGCAGGAAACTTATTCAACTATGGAAGAATGTAAAGCCGATATACTCGGAATGTATAACAACATCTTTATGATTGAAAAAGGTGTGTTCCCTGAATCATTTGAGAATGAGATATGGGTAACTGCCTTAGCAGGAGTTTTTCGATCAACAAGATTTGGGATAAATGAAGCACACGGCGGTGGTGAAGCAATTATATATAACTTCCTGATAGAAAAAGGTGGTTTTGAGTTTAGTGAAGAAACTGAAAAAGTAAAGGTTAATTTTGAAAAGATTGGACCCGCACTTGAAAAACTTGCAACTAAAGTATTGATGATTCAGGCAAATGGAGATTACCAGGCGGCAAAAGATTTAATAGCAAAATATGTTGTTCTTTCTCCCTCGCTTAAATTATTGCAGGATAAACTAAACATACTGCCGGTTGATATAAAACCTGTTTACGAAATTGAGAAGATGTATAAGTAATACGTTTTAGATATGGGGTTTTCTCTAAAGTAATAATTACGGAATTGTCATTCCCACGAAAGTGGGAATCTAAATTGTAAAAATATTAGATTTCCGCCTGCCTGCCGCCTGCCTGCCGGTAGGCAGGGTAGGCAGGGGAGGCAGGTTTTCACGGAAATGACAGATGGATCGTACTTTCGAGACAGCCTCTTTTTATATTTCCAAATTATATGTCGATGTCACGACACGTTATCAGAACGTGTCGATATTGTTGTGATAGATGTTTAATTGCTTTTCCCTAAATTTGCATCTCTTTTTAAACCATTATGGAAATTCCATTGACAGAAGAAACTATAACAAAACAAAATAATTATTCGGAAGACGTACAGATTGTTAATAAAAACGGACGAGAGTTTATTATCGTTGGTACTGCTCATATTTCCCGCCAATCTGCAGATTTAGTTAAGGAGGTAATAACTAAAGAAATGCCCGATACCGTTTGTATTGAGCTTGATGAAAAAAGATACAAGGCATTATCGGAAAAGAACCGCTGGGAAAATCTCGATCTGAAAACCATCATAAAAGAAAAACAACTAAGCACTTTGCTGATGAATCTTGTTCTTGCATCTTACCAGAAAAAACTGGGTGAGAAACTTGGCGTAACGCCCGGAACAGAGTTACTTGAAGCGGCAAACACTGCTAAGGAACTAAATCTTCCAATAGAACTTTGCGACAGGGAAGTTAGAATAACACTTCGCCGTTCGTGGAACTCGATGAATATATGGCAGAAGATAAAATTTTTAACAGGCGGTCTGGCTGGCTTATTCGAAAAGCAGGAACTAACTGAAGAAAAACTTGCAGAGCTTAGAAGTAAAGATGTTCTTTCGGAAATGATGGAAGAACTTGGCAAAGCGATGCCCGTACTTAAAAGAGTTTTAATTGATGAACGCGACACATTCCTTGCCGAAAAAATGAAACGCGCCGACGGTAAAAAAGTTGTTGCAATTGTTGGTGCAGGGCATGTTGAAGGTATCATTTCACATCTTAATAATGATGATGAAGTTGATCTCAGTACGATAGAGAAAATACCAAAATCTGCGCCAATAGGTAAGATAATTGGGTGGGGAATTCCTGCGATAATAATTGCTTCAATAGCATATATTGGTTACAGCAAAGGACTTACCGAAGCGGGAGATAATGCAATTTTCTGGTTTCTTGCAAACGGTATTCCGAGCGCCATCGGTGCGGCTATTGCCCTAGCTCATCCTTTAACAATTTTGGCTTCATTTTTAGCAGCGCCTTTTACAAGTTTAACGCCTGTTATAGGAGCAGGTTATGTTGCGGCTTTCGTTCAGGTGTTTTTTCAGCCGCCTGTTGTGAAGGAGTTTGAGAGTGTGATGACTGATTTTAACAAACCAAAAAAATGGTGGGAGAATAAACTGCTTAAAGTTTTTCTGGTGTTTATTCTTGCAAGTCTCGGAAGTGTGCTCGGAACCTATGTTGGCTTTTTTGAAATAGTTTCGAATGTTTTTAATTAGAATTGAAGTGGAATTTATTTAAAATAAAAAATATATAATTAAGAGAAAGAATGTTCGGAACAATTCTACTAATAACTTTTACAGTAATGCATTTATATGTACTTTGGAGAGTTGTCGGTTTGTCTATAGTTAAAGAAAACATCCCTCGAAAAATCATATTTTTGTTTTTTTTATTGCTCTGGATTGTCTTTTTGGGGGGGCGTTATTATGGGCATGATGGGAACGACCTAATCTCTGTTCATTTAGAAATTATAGGGATGGTATGCTTAGGTGCAGTTTTTATAATGACTGTTTCTTTTTTGGCAATAGATATCCTCACCGGTTTTGGATTTCTTTTTACCCGCTCTTTGAATAAGTTGCGCACACTTGCTGGGGTTGTCGGTGTATTATTGATCCTGTTTTCCTTGGTGCAGGGAATACGTGCCCCTGTTATTGAGAATTATATTGTTTATCTTCCTGACCTCCCCCAGAATATGGACAAGACAACTGTAATAGCAATATCAGACACGCACATTGGCTCCATATTAGGATCTGAATGGCTAAACAATGTAGTTACTCAAATTTTAGAGCAAAATCCCGATCTCATTTTTATTCTTGGTGATTTTCTTGAGGGACACGGTGCTATCCAACCGGATCTCCAGCAAATTCTTCAACGCCTGTCGGCACCTTTAGGTGTATGGGCAGTTCCAGGAAACCATGATTCCTATGGCAGAAACAATAATAGTTTGCAACTGATCAAAAATTCAGGAATTCAAGTATTGCAAAACCAATTAATTCAAATTAAATCTGGATTTAACCTAGTTGGTATAGATT
>JBATTD010000062.1:0-6415 GCA_049670345.1 Ignavibacteriaceae bacterium | reverse complement strand
AATCAGATATGTTAATAAATTTTTCATTTCTTTATGTAAATTATGATTGAACATCTATTTAATCAAATTAAAACTTACCCTCTCGAAAAAAAGATATCCCCCTCCCCTGTGGCTAAGGGAGAGAGATGTGGAGAGGATATGTATATGGAATCATTAATTACCAACGAACAAAGTACGGCATTCCCCAGGCTTCCGCTTCAACCGGGGTTGAATCATCAAATATTACCTGTCTTGGCATAGCATTTATAACAGCATGATAATGTCCCGGGAATTGATGCGTTGTGTACGTTTGCTCATAAACTTTTTCAAATCCATCATCAACAGGAGTTGAGGATACAAGTTCGAACAACTTTTTAGCTCTGTGGTCACCGCGTCTATCAGCACCGTAAGTTAATGTTACGAAGTCTTCTTCTTCATAAGCACTGAAAAGTTCAACTCTAAGTGAAACTGATTCGCCGCATCTGATTATCGGAATCTGTCTCCACCAACGGTCCCATCTTCTTAGGAAATACTCATTTGGTGATTCAATAACTATAATATCTCCGTCTGGAAGAAAGACAGTTAGTTTAGTTATGTCAATATTCGGACTTTGTGTTCCACCTTCAGGTAAGGATATTGCAACCAATCTCCAATTTCTAAACGGATGATCAGTATTAGCAATTTTCTTAAATATTAAATTGCGCGTAATAACTGATGTGAAGGGTTTTTCAATAACAGTATCGGGTTCTGAGGCATTGGGATCGTAGGAAGCTGCGATGAACAGAACTCCTTCAAAAGTTTTGGTTAAAGTTCCAAACGCTAAAGAATCCTCAAAATTTATATTAAGGTTTTTGCTTACCAACCTCATTCTATGTCCGACTCTAAATGGATAGATTGCCTCCTCCGTTTTACCGAGGAAATCCATTAAACCGTCTTCATTATAGTTTGCCTCGAATGAGGTGAGGGAAGAATCCAGATCAACTAGTTTTTCAAGTGCGCCTTGATCAGTTGTAGGTTCGCCAGTATCCCCCGGATCCACTGTCATCTCATCCTGGCATCCTGCGAAAAAAGCCAGTACCGCAAGCAGAATAAGAGGAATGAAAAACCTCTTAACAAATTCTTTCTTTTTCATGGTATTACTCCTTTTGTTGATTAATTATAAAGTATTTATAATTTCCACTAACATTGCTTCTCCATTTTCTGCATTTCGTTTATAAACTTTCGTGCCAGCAGCAGGAATTATGGATAACTTATTGTAAAACAATGGTTTAATAAAAGGAGTGGGAATTAAAAATTGCATGGGATCTCAAATTAAATGCATGGTATTTTTTATCCATGCGGATGGATATGGAATTTTGTAGTGGTATAATAAAAGAAAGGTATGTCCATTAAAGATATGCCAGATTATTAAAATCTGGCATATCTATTCTAACGACATATCTATGCAATTCTTATATAATTATTTTTTTATTCCCGCAACATCTTCGAGCATTGCGGTTGTAACTGATTTCGGTCTTTCGAGAGGATAACCTAGTGCACGGTCCCAAACAATATTAGCACAAACACCCATTGCACGACCAACACCAAACAGAACTGTATAGTAATCGTACTCGGTTAAACCATAGTACCATTGAATAACACCCGATTGTGCATCTACATTTGGCCATGGGTTTTTAGCTTTACCCTGCTCCACAAGTATTGGCGGAGTTACTTTGTAAAGCAAATCCACATATTTGAATATAGGATCATCAGGAAGATGCTTCAGGCAAAATTCTCTTTGCGATTGGTAGCGCGGATCGGTTTTTCTTAATACTGCATGACCGAATCCCGGAATAACCTGACCGGATTTAAGTGTATCCCATACAAATTTTTTCATTTCTTCTTCTGTTGGGATTTTTCCGCCCATTTTATCCATAACACCCTGTATCCAGCGTAGAACCTCCTGGTTGGCAAGTCCGTGGAGCGGTCCGGCAAGTCCATCAATCATTGCTGAGATTGCATAATAAATATCTGATAGTGCACTTGCAACAAGATGGCCTGTATGAGCGCTTACATTTCCACTTTCATGGTCACTATTAAGAATAAAATACATCCTTGCAACATCATCGTAGGGTTTATCTATTCCCATCATATGAGCAAAGTTACCGCCCAGATCAAGTTTGGTATCCGGTTTAATGATATCGTCGTTTTTGTATTTATAGCGGTAAATAAAGGCAGCTATTTGCGGCAGTTTTGCAAGAAGATTAAGAGCATCTTCGTAAGTTGGTTTCCATAGATCCATTTTACCAAGACCTGCATTATACTCTTTTACAAATTCAGATTCACTTTCCATTGCAAGTATGCCTGCAGAGAGCATTACCATGGGATGAGTATTTGCAGGTAATGCACGAATTACATCAAAAACATATTGTGGCACATGCTGCCGTTTATTAAATTCTTCCGCAACGTCTTTTACATCTTCTTCACTCGGAATGTCGCCTGTAAGAAGAAGATAGAAGAACCCTTCTACGTAAGGCATTTCACTGCCTGGAACTTTTGGCAATGCCTCAAATGTTTCAGGTATTGTGTAACCGCGAAACCTGATTCCTTCGAACGGATCGAGGTATGAAATATCTGTGGTTAAACACTTTACCCCGCGGGCACCGCCAATAACCTGAGCGATAGTTACTTCACCTACTTTAACATCGCCGAATTCTTTAAGAAGTTTTGTGGTTTTTGGACGCCAGGCATCAATTTTTTCTGAAAGTTTTTCTTTTAACCGGGACATGATTCCCTCCCTTTTTTAAAGATTCTAGAACTGTTTGGAACTATTAAACATTTTACACATTTATTTTTTGATAAAATGCACTGTACAATATCAAAATTAGTTGTCGCGTAAAACATTTATTTTCCCCTATCAAAAAAATAGGAGATTACATTGTTAAAAATAGCAATTATTTGACCTATTAATCAAACGAAATTTTCTTTCCAACGGCGGCTGAGTAAACTTTTTTACCTTTTTGTAATTTAATTATTGAAGCACCAACCCAATTAATTGCTTCTTTATCTCCATGAACTAAAACAACATTATCAGGATTCAACCTGTTCACTATTTCAAGCAGTTCTTCTCTTTTTGAATGAGCAGAGAATTTAAAGTTATTAATTTCGCACTTAACTTCAATTTCTTTTTCTGCTTCAGTCAGTTTTATTTTATCACCCTTTTTTGAGTTTGCAACAATGTATCCTGAAGTTTCATCATCCATATATCCAACCGTAAATATTGCCGAATCCTTTTGACTGAACCATCTTTTTGCAAGAGTATAAGATAAGGTATTCTCTACCATCATACCGCTTGATGCAAGTATGATTGAAGGATATTTAAACAATTCTTCGGTGCTGTTTATTTCATAAATATTATTTTGCGGAATATCATGGAGAATTAAATCATCTTCATTAATATTTGCGGCGTATCTGTTATAATCATAAATCCTGTTAATCTTTTTTCCTATTCCGCCTGTATAAATATCCGCAGTGGTTAATTTGCCTGTTTTTGTTTGATGAAAAATAACCGCGAGAATTTCCTGCATCTTGCCAAAAGAGAAAACAGGTATTAGAACCGAACCGCCGCTGTTTAATATCTTATTTAAGGATGATACGAGCAGATTTACTTCATCTTCCCAGCTATTTAACGTCGATGAATCCGTTACACCGTAAGTGCATTCAAGAATAAGCGTGTTTACTTTTATTGGGGGAAGTACCGCACCCTTCATAAGAGATTGCGAAGATAAATTAATATCGCCGGTATAAAATATTTTTGAATCGCAATTATTAATTAAAATACCGGCCGAACCAAGAACATGACCTGCATCAAAAAATTCTGCTTTAATATCTGAATCAATAGCAGCCTTCAATCCTGTAATGTTAAACTCTTCACCATAGGCTTTGTAATCTATTGTTTTAATTAAGAGGTCAACTTCATCGTGAGAGTAAATAGTGAATGATTCATCCTTTATTTGCCGGCCTAAGATTGATATTGTATTGTGTAAAGTCAGTTCTGCAATTGCACGTGTTTGTGGTGTGGTTACAATTTTTATATGAGGAAATTCTTTTACAAGAAACGGCAAAGCGTTAAGATGATCCTGGTGAGCATGAGATATTAAAACATAATCCAAAGGTTCGTCTTTAAGCAATTCAAATTTTGGAAGAGCTTCCAATCCAACTTTTTTAGGATGCATTCCGCAATCGAGAATTATTCCCGTTCCATTAATGTTCAGGTAATAGCAGTTAGCTCCAATCTCATCCGCACCGCCTAAAGGAAGAAAGGTTATCATTTACTCAGCATAAATAATCATTTTTCACAATTTCCGGATTTTGTCAGATGGAACTCATCTCGATTAGTCGGGATTAATTTCACCTTCCTGATTTCTCAAGTCTTCGAGGTCAACTTCGATTATTAAAATATTCAGTGGGGGACTAAAAACAGTATCGGCAATAAAAACATTCTCCTCTATTTTTTTTGCAACAACTTTAATATTAATATTGCCTCTTTTGGTTTCTGATTTTAACATCAGCCAGTTCCAAAACCAGCTTTTGGTATTTTGTTTTTTGAATTCATATACTTTACATTTTTTATCAGCAACTATATCCCGCCCGGATTCAAACCCTCCGCTAATTAATAAAAGTTGTTCGCCAAACTCACCGTAATTTGTTTGGTTCTTTAGTTCAATTATCTTTTCAATTACAGGGTTTTCCCTTTTTGTCCCAGTCTCGTTTTCCAGATTTATTATGTACTGCCAGTCGCCGTCTGTAATTTTAAGCAGGTTGCTGTGTTTTGTGTATTTGTCCACCTTTATTGTGGAGTTTGTAAATTCGGCTTGTTTTCTCCCCCAATCATCAAAGTATAATTTTTTAGTGCCCGTTTGCGAACCAGTTATCTCATATTCAATTATGCCTGATTTAATACCATATATTTTTTGATCGGTAATAAATAATTTTTTCTCTTTTTTAGTTTTTTTTGTGATAATGTTTTCGGGTGTTGTATTCTCATCTTTTGAGCAGGCAGGTTGGAATGCAAGAATTAAAAGCATCAAAAATGCCGGGAGTAATTTTTTGATGTTAAAGAATGACATAAATCAAATACAAATTTTAGAATGAATTATTATTTAAAGATAAGTTAATTGCAGGATAATCGAAATAAATAAAATAAGAGGTAATTTAAAAAAGATATGCTATATCTTAAAGATATAGCATATCTATCACGGAACTATTTCAACAAAATCATTTTTACACCCTGTGTAAACTCGTTTGCTGTTAACCTTGCAAAGTACATTCCACTTGGAAGATTGTCAGCGGTAAAGTCAGCTCTGTAAACTCCGGCTTTTTTTTTCATTCTTATTTAAAAGCCTCCTATAATTAAGTACGAGAATCTTAACGAAATAGTTTACAATGAAAATTCACAAAAATTGAAAACCAGAATCAAATATTGAGTGACCATGAAAAGTTGAACAGGAGATCGCTGCACAGAAATTTGATGTCGAGAATTAAATTCAAAATAAAAAAAATTATACTGTTGTCAAGTGTTGGTAAACATATAATGTTTGCTAATGTAAACAGTTGGAATGTTGGTCCTCTTCTATAGTAACTGCCAATCGTCTATGGATTCAAAATAATCAAAAATGCCTTGAAGTTATTGTTATACTTGCATTTACATCATTTTGTAAGCAGGCAAAGTTAAAAACTCTACGAAATCTTTTGTAGTTGTAATGTCATCAAACAGTTTTGCGGCTTTTTCATAAGTACCGGAATTGTATGCCTCCTGACCAACAATTTTACGAACTTTCGGCAATTCTTCGGCAAGTACTTTACGAAACAGCTCAACATCGACTTTTCTTCCATCCTCTAAAATACCTTTGGGACTATTTATCCATTGCCATATCTGTGAGCGGGAAATTTCTGCGGTTGCAGCATCTTCCATAAGATTAAAGATTGGTACACAACCGGAACCTGCAAGCCATGAACCTAAATATTGAATTCCGATATTAATGTTTGTGCGCAATCCGTTTTCTGTAATTGGTTTTTCCGGTTCAAACTTAAGCAGGTCGTCTGCTGTGATTTTAACATCTTCACGTTGGCGGTCAATCTGGTTTGGCTGAGGCATTACTACGTTAAAAGCATCTAAGGCAATTTGAACCAACCCTGGATGAGCAACCCATGTACCGTCGTGTCCATCGTTGGCTTCACGCTCTTTATCGGAGCGTACTTTTTCAAGAGCTATTTCATTTGCTTCTACATTAGTTTTTATTGGTATTTGTGCAGCCATGCCGCCCATTGCGTGTGCGTTTCGTTTGTGGCAGGTTTTAATGCATAATAAGGAATAGGAATGCATAAAATGTGTGGTCATGGTAATTAAAGCTCTGTCAGCAAGACAGAAATTGCGGTTGTTACGAAACTTTTTTAT
>JBATTD010000061.1:0-4674 GCA_049670345.1 Ignavibacteriaceae bacterium | reverse complement strand
TTATACCATCTGGATTCGTATCTGAATTTCGGTGTGATGCTGAAGAATCCTATTTTAGGCGAAAAATCCATCTTGATGTTATGCCTAAAACCGCCGCGGATATTCAATTGCCCGTCAACTTTGTTTCTGTTATTCTGAAAGATTCCATTATAAGTATAACCGAAAAAGTCATACCACGCACGATCACTTGTGTTAAATTCATCTCTGAACGGATAACTCTGAGCTTTGCTGAATGTTATGTTAGGAAGTACCTCATAAATATCATTTGTTTCGATTACCTGTCTCCTGTTGTAGTTAATGTTCATACTGTTTCCCGATTCTTCCCAGGTTTTTGAAAGAGTTGCGTTTGAAACGATTTCGTTTCTTAAGAGATCATTAAAGTTTGCAACATTTCGCGTAAGATAGTTTGATGATACGAACTCCAGGTTTACATCAAGCCGCAGAGTTGGAGTGATAGACTGATTATGATACCATTTCAAGCGGTAATCTATTTGTTCGCTGAAATCCGGATCAGTTGTTTCTCCCTGACTAAAATCAGAATAAGAAGCTTCGAGTGAGCCGGTGTATGAATATCGCTTCACATATCTAAACCTGCTGTTTAAGTTGAAGCTGCCTCGTGTGTAATAGTCAGCGGTAAGACCTAAATCCATAAAATCATTTATTGCCCAAAAGTATCCGAATCTTCCAATATAAGTTCCGTATGTAGCATCAGTTCCGAAAACTGGAGCAATTATTCCTGATCGCCTTCCCGATTGAATGGGAAATACTCCAAATGGTACAGGAATTGGAAACGGCACATCACCAAAGTATAACCAAATCCACTCCGCAACCAATTCCGATTCCTGCTCCATCTTCATTTTGGATGAAGCAATATAATAATGCGGACAGCTTTCATCGCAGGTTGTGTAGACTCCGTCTTTAATAAAGTAAGTTTTCCTATCCACCTTTTTAATTTTCTCACCGGTAACGTAAGCACCCTCAATTTCTGTATTTACTGCAGACATTGTTCCTCTGGCGGTTTTAAAGTTGTAAGTCATGCTATTACCATCATAACTCTCTCCCGCCTCAGAAAGAACAGGTGTATTAATCAATTTATCTTTTGCAGAATCGGGATACTCACCTGTTGCTTTAATTTCATTACGTTCGAAATCGATAAAAATATTAGCACTTGTAATTTGCATTCGCTGGTATTCAATTTTTCCTTCTCCGTGAATATTCATTTTTTTATCTTTAACAAAAAAGATCAAGGAATCGGAAGCGGTAGAATAAATTACAGTATCTATCTCCGATTTTGGTTTGAGAGTATTTTCTAATAATGAATCTGCCTGAGAAATTAAAAGAGAATCCGGGGAATTAATAAAAAGCGAATCTTTCTCCTGGGCAAGAGCGAGTGAACAAACTACCAAATACAATATTACTGAGTATCGGAAATTCATAATTTAAAGATAAGAATATAGATGCATTATCTGTAATGCATTATTTGAAGACGTAATTAAAAATATATTTGTTACAGAGTATGGAGTGTAAAAATATTTTCAATAACCGTGGAACACAAGCGCAGAAGCACCTTTAATTCCTGCATCATTCCTTAATTTTGCTGAAAGTATTTTAACACGTGGTTTTAAAGGTGTCATTACTCTTGCGGTAAGTGATTTTTTTATTGAATCAAAAAGAGGTTTTCCAAATCCAGCAACTCCTCCTCCAATTATATAAGTGCTAATATCCAATACGTTGCTTAAAGATGCAAAAGCCGCCCCAAGCTTTATTCCTAAATCTTCAATAACTGAGATAGAAAACTCGTCACCTTTATCTGCAGCTTCTTTTATTATTTTAGGTGAAAGAAGCTCATAATTATTTTCTATGAGTTCATTTACTATTGAATTTTTCTGTTTTTTTAATTTTACTTTTACGCGTTCAATCAAATAACTATTTCCAGCATATGCTTCAATACAGCCCCGGGATCCGCATTTACATTTTGGGCCCTTATGATCGATTGAAATATGACCAATTTCTCCGGCGGCACCAAATTTGCCACGGTAAAGTTTTCTGTTAATAACAATTCCGCCTCCCACTCCTGTTCCTAACGTTACCATAATAAATGAATTAAACTTTATCCCGTTGCCAAAAATCAACTCCCCAATTGCAGCAGCGTTCGCATCATTCTCAATAAAAACATCTTTTTCAAATTCCATACTGATTGCTTTGCCTAGGTTAACTTTTTTCCAGCCAGGAAAGTTTGGTGGATTTTCAACAGTACCTTTTTCAGGGTTTACTATTCCCGGACAGCCAATACCAATTCCATCAATACCTAGATTTGTTTTAGTCTGAAGATCATAAATGCCGAGTTTGATATTTTCAATTATGCTTTGCGAACCTTTTACTGCATCAGTGCCGATGGATATTTTCTTAATGATCTTCCCTTCTTCTGAGACTAATCCAAGTTTAATACTTGTTCCTCCCAGATCAACACCCACAGCATATTTGGTTCTTCCATTCATATTAACAAGCACTTTTCAATTGCTATTGAGTACATAAATTGATTAAAAATATATTTTAATTTAGATCAACCTTTGAACTTTCAATTTTATCGATAATTATTTTCGCAACTCTTAATGCTTTTAAGCCATCGTTCCCTGTTACAACGGGTTTTTCTTTTTTAAGAATTGAATTAATAAATAATTGCAGTTCATAGTGTAAAGCGTTTATTTCTTTTTGTTCCGGTTGCTCGTAAACCAATCGTTTCTTTTTATCACCAACACCAATTTCACCAAATGAGATAAAACCCTCTTTAACTTTTTGATCAACAGGCAATAGCGTATAAACTTCCGATACACCTGTTACAAAATCTAATGCAACATATCCATCGCGCTGGAAAATTCTCATCTTTCTCATTTTCTTTTGCGAGATACGGCTTGCGGTTACATTTGCAACTGCTCCATTTTCAAACTGGATGCGTGCATTTGCAATATCAAGATTATCGGAAACAACTGCTACACCGCTGGCTTCAATGCTGTTTACTTTACTTTTTATTAAACTGAGTATAATATCAATATCGTGTATCATTAAATCGAGAACAACAGCAACGTCTGTTCCTCTCGGATTGAATTGCGCGAGTCTATCAGTCTGAATGAATTTTGGATCATTAATATACTTCTCCATCGAAACGAGTGCAGGATTAAATCTTTCTATATGCCCTACCTGAATATTAAGATTTTGTGAATCTGCTAATTCAACAATCTCTTCTGCCTGCCGAATGGTTGCTGTTATTGGTTTTTCGATAAAGATATGTTTACCGGCATCGAGACATTTTTTTGCGAGATCGTAATGAGCGCTTGTTGTTGCGGCTATTGATACAGCTTCAACCTGATTTAATAAATCGTTTATAGATTCAAAAACATTTACATCAAATTCCTTACCCACTACTTTAGCCTGCTCGATGCTTGAATCGTTAATACCAACGAGATTACAGTTCTCAATTTCTTTGAACATTTTTGTGTGCAGTTTGCCAAGATGCCCTGTACCTACCACACCGATATTTAATTTGTTTGTCATTGTTTTCCCGGTAATTTTAAATAACCAATTATTCTTTCATAACCGCCTAAAGAAGGTTCGTTATAGTAAAGAAAAATATCATAAACTTTTTTATTATTCCAGGTGTTGCCTTCAAGCGCTAACCAATCAGCATTAACTACTTCACCATCAATGTCATCACCAACTATATATTGATAATCGTAAATCCCTCTTTTTAAAGGAATAGTTATAGAATAAATTCCTGCTTCGGACTGTAATTTATATTCGGACGATAGACGCCAGTCATCAAATGCACCAACAAGAAAAATATCACCATAAACATCCTCCGGCGGGCGGATTGAAAATGTAACATTATGATATGTTGCATAGTGATCTTTATAATCCATATAAATTTTATTGCCGTTGAGATCGGGAGGTGCATTTAAAAAGAATCTTGAAAATTCCAGCCCGTCCCGTTGTGCTTTAACATCCTTTTCGCTGAAGAAGTTGAAATTTCGAATATCTACCTGTCGATACTCATTTCCCGCAGGTATATCCCTTGTAATATAAGTAAACTTCCTGTTTGCATCCCACTTGAACTGTCTCTCCAAAGTGTTCGCATTCCTTTCAATTACAATCGTCTCATAGATATTTCTATTTTGTATGATTTCCAGGCGGTCAACATAACTTGGGAAAAAGTCATCGGGTAAATTAAAATTAGTTGTGATATTAAAAACTTTTGCAAGTTCTACTGGCCAATAGTTTTTATCTTCAAGCTCATCTGTTTTAAGTGTTGAATGCAGGTTTACCTGGTTATGAACGACAAAAAACCTGCCTTCGGCATACACCAAGGATGTATCCTGACGATCGGTTATATAATATCTCCATTTACCGGAAAACGGAAGTTCAATAAAACCATCCCTATCGGGAAAACTTCCTTTAAAATGATAATCAGCATCTTCAACCGTTACCGGGAGACGTTCAAAATGAAAAAGCTGCTTGGAGTTTCTGTTTTGATTGAGAAGAAAAGTATTTTTTGTCGGCATCCATCCTTCATCACAAAACCTGAAGAGTATGCTCAGAGGTGGTTCAAAGTCTGATAAAACATCAAACTCAACTTTAACTATTGAGAACAAATTTATAGTTGAGTTTGATGTTTTATCA
>JBATTD010000060.1:0-1972 GCA_049670345.1 Ignavibacteriaceae bacterium | reverse complement strand
ATTAATGAAACAGGTGCCGGGTGTTAGAAGAATTGAAGCAGTTAACTAATTTATAAAATATATTTTTTGTTGTATTTATGCCCGATACAAGCTACAAAAAAATTGTAAACCTTTTGTTATGGATTTCAGCTACATTTCTGTTGCTATATGTTTTATTTTTACTGTCTGATATCATTATTATTTTTGCGTTATCTGTTCTTCTTGCTTTTATTTTTTCACCATTCGTTTTTTTACTTGAGCAGAGAGGATTTAGCCGGCTTTCTTCAACACTAATTGTTTTCGCTGGATTGGCAATTATGATTTATGTTAGTTTATCGGTTGTAATTCCAAAATTTTCTTTCCAGATGAATCAGCTTATAGCACGCCTCGAACAATTTTCATTAACAGATCAATTAAGAGCCGTTCAGGATTGGCTGGCACTATCATTACCCTTTATTGATTTCACTAATCTCACCACTCGTTTGGAGGAGGTTATCTCAACACAGTTAGTTAATTCTGTTGAAAGTCTGTCACTATTGGTATCAAGCATTGTTTCTGTAGTTGCGGTTTTAGTAATTGTGCCTTTTATTACGTTCTTTCTTGTAAAAGACAGCAAAAGAATTCTTCAGGGCATTTTACAGATGGTGCCGAACAATTACTTCGAGATGTCTTATTGGATAATAAAAAAAGTGAGCTTGCAGCTTGGTTTATTTGTACGGGCGTGGATTTTTGATGCAGCCTTTGTGGGAACTTTATTAGGTTTTGGTTTTTATATTATTGGAATACCAAATGCATTGCCATTAGGAGTTATTGCAGGACTCGGTCATCTTATTCCATATTTTGGACCTGTAATTGGTGGAATCCCGGCCATTATTTTATCAATTATGGTTACCGGCGATCTATCGCAGGTGCCGCTTATTATTCTTGTAGTGCTTTGTGTTTATGCAGTTGATAATGGTTTTGTACAACCGTATGTATTCGGAAAGAGTGTAGACATACATCCCATACTTATAATACTCTTGATTATTGCAGGCGGACAGTTATTTGGTTTAATCGGAATGCTGCTTGCCATTCCCGTAGCAACAGTTGTAAAAACAACCGCAAAACAAATTTACTTTGCATTTAAAAATTACAGGATTGTAAGAGTATAACCAGAAATACCATCCAGCAGCCACTGGATGGTATATCTAGAAATTTTACTCTGTTATATTAGTAACAACATCCCTGCCGGCAGGCAGGTTCTTTAATCTAATTTATTTCATCAACACCATCTTCTTAGTTTCAACAAAAGAACCACCCCGAAGCTGGTAGAAATAAACTCCGCTCGGTAGATTTTCTGCATACCAGGTAATTTCATAAGTACCAACAGCTTTTTCTTCATTGACTAAAGTTTCAATCTCATTGCCGAGAATATCAAATACTTTAATTACAACATTTGAGGATTGTGGAATAGAGTATCTTATATTTGTACTCGGGTTAAACGGATTGGGATAGTTTTGGTCTAAACTAAAAGCTGATGGAATCTCCAAAGTTTCTTCGTCTTCAACTCCTACTGGATTATTCCAACCTAAAACATTTGCCCAAATATCATACCCTGTGCTAGCGGCACGGTTATCTACCCACGCATTGTAAATCCTTCCATTCCATAATTTTACATTCGATCCCTCTTGTACGCTATCGCTGATATTTGTTGCCATATAATTATTGCCTAATGCACTGCCATCGCTGGAATAACGTTGCGCGTAAATGTCTAGATCACCATTGCGGTCATCCGTCCAGGTAATCACAAAATTACCGCTACCGTCTGTGGAAATGGAAGGCTCTCTTTGATATTCACTTCCCTGATCATCATTGACTTTGAAATTAGTTCCTAATGTGCTGCCATCGCTGGAATAGCGCTGCGCGTAAATGTCACTATCACCATTTCTCCAATCACCCCACGTAATCACAAAATTTCCGCTACCGTCTGTGGAAATGGAAGAAAACCACTGCC
>JBATTD010000059.1:0-1691 GCA_049670345.1 Ignavibacteriaceae bacterium | reverse complement strand
GGAACGAACTCTTCTTTCTTTTTGGTAAGGGAATTGTAAAGTGTTAACATTTTGGCTTTTTAATAAAAAATAATTGAATAAAAAATTAAAGTGGTTGCAAATATAATTAATTATAATATTTAGGTGGATGTACTTTTTAGATTTTTTATCAATAGCTGCATATCCTCCGGTAAATCAGAACTAAAGCTAACCATTTTGTTAAAGTGAGGATGGGAAAAACCTAATGTTTTTGCATGAAGTGCCTGCCTTGGCATTATGTTCAATAAGTTTTGAACCCTGCTTTTTATTTTCGGAAATTCAGAGCCATATACTATTTGCCTGCCACCGTAAGTAGCATCTCCGAATACAGGCTTGCCAATACTGGAAAGGTGAACCCTGATTTGATGAGTTCTGCCGGTTTTAAGATTAAGTTTTATATACGATGTAAACTCAAATTCTTCTATCACTTCATAATATGTTAGAGCAGTTTTTCCATCACTCTGGCTGGTAGTAAATTTCTTGCGGTCTTTTTTACTCCGTGCAATGTTATGCGATATTTCACCTTTACTATCAGGAAATATTCCCCAGCAAACTGCATGATATTCTCTTTCCGTAGTATGCCTGGAAAACTGTTCAGCAATTTTTGCATGAGTCCAATCATCTTTAGCAACTACAAGAAGCCCGCTGGTATCTTTATCCAGCCGGTGAATAATGCCGGGTCTCCCTGCCTGGTTTGTATCGCTAAGCTTATTTGAATAATGGAGCAGCGCATTTACTAAAGTTCCGGTATAATTTGCGTAAGCAGGATGAGCAACCATTCCTGCAGGCTTATTAACAATAAGTAAGTATTCATCTTCGTAAACTATATCAAGAGGAATATCTTCAGGAATAACATCTTCAGGACGCGGGCTTATAGGTTGGACAGCCTCAATTATATCGTTAGGCTTCAGTTTATAATTTGCCTTAACAATCTTTCCGTTTACTTTAACAAGATCGGCTTCAATTAGTTTTTGAACTTTAGAGCGGGTAGCATTTTCAATGGAGTTCGTTAAGAAAAGGTCTATACGTTCTTTCTTCTTTCCTTCCGGTACTTCAAATCGATATTTCTTTTCCTTTATCAGTTTCACCATTGGCTGCTTTATCATTTTCATTCAATTTTTCAACATTTAACTTTGCTTCGTGAACCTGCTGGCTTATATCTTCTGATTCTTTTTCAATTGATTCTTTATCTTCACCTGATTCAACCTTAGTATGATGCCTGTAGAAAAATATTAATATTAAAACGCCAACAGTAACCGATGCATCAGCAATATTGAATATTGGCCACCTATCGTAATCGCGCCCCAATATAGAGAAGTTGAAAAAATCGAAATCGAAAAAATCTACAACCTTACCATAAAACATCGGGGCATAGTCATAAATTATTCCGTAAAACATTCTATCAATTAGATTACCAATTGCACCGCCCAGAATCATTGCAATGGCAATTCTTAAACTAAGTGATTTTTCCCTTGCTAAATAAAGATATACCAGCAATCCAATGCTGGCAACTAATGAAAACAGCGAGACCCAAAGTTTAAAATCTGAACCGGGATTGAAACCGAATGCCATCCCGGGGTTTTCGATAAAGGTTATTTTAAAAAAATCACCAAGGACAGAAATTGACTCACCGAAGTACATACCTTCCAGTTTGAAATTCAAAAAAGGAATGG
>JBATTD010000058.1:0-3982 GCA_049670345.1 Ignavibacteriaceae bacterium | reverse complement strand
TTATTACACCAGTTTAATTAACTTGGCTGCAAAAGCACCATCCATTTTATGTCTATGCGGATAAGTTTGGATGCATCCATGCTCATCCAAAATATCATCAGGGAATTTGCTTTTTGCGCTCTCTAATTTGAAATTACTGTTTTCCGATAGGAATCTTTCAACGATAACAAAATTCTCTTCCGGTTCAATCGAACAAGTGCTGTAAACAACTATTCCGCCCGGTTTAACCAACGACCCGGCTTTAGATAACAAATTATATTGCAAGTCATTCAATCCTCTCAAATCAAAAATATCTTTCTTCCATTTTATATCGGGTTTCTTCGATAGTGTTCCTGAACCCATACAGGGAACATCTGCAAGAACTCTGTCAAACAGTTCATCATTATAGTCTAAAGCATCTATTTCAATTGTTTGAGTGCTTTTTAATCCTAACCGCTGCATATTCTTTCTCAATATTTTCAAACGGCTGTCATACCTGTCGATAGCGACAATTTTTCCTTTATCGTGCATAAGTGCAGCTATGTATGCTGTCTTTCCGCCGGGGGCCGCACATAAATCAAGAACTCTCATTTCATCGCTAACTTGTAAAAGTCGGCAAGCCAAACCAGCGCTTTCATCCTGAATATTGAAATACCCTCTTGTAAAATATTCCCAGGAGGTTATGTTTGTAAGGTTTTGAAGTTTAAAAAATTCGGGCAAATATCTTCCGGCGTTGTACCGTAAATGCACAGAATCAAGTAGAGACTTAAATTCATCGGGTTCACACCGCACGGCATTTAGTCGCAAAGTAAGATATGGTTTTTCATTATTTGCGTTAAGGAGTTCTTCAGTTTCTACCCTGTCAAATCTTTTTAGATATCTTTTTACCATCCAGGAAGGATGAGAATAATATGCGCTTAGATATCCAATAAGATCATCATTAGGATTTGGATACCTGATACCATCTTTATTTCTAATAATGTTTCTTAAAACCGCATTTGTTAATCCAGCCGGTTTAGCCCCTTGAAGTTTTTTTACAAAATCAACAGCTTCGTTAACGGCCGCATAATCTGGCACTCTATCTAAAAATAATATCTGATACAGTGCAACCCTTAAACCGTTTTTAAGATTTGGAATTGCTTTGGAGAAGGTGCCTTTATAAAACCCGTTCAAAATCCAATCAAGCCGACCCATCCACCTGATAACACCATGAACAATTTCATACAACAATGCTTTATCGGGACCTTCCAATTCAGTGTTCTTCATTTCATTATCAAGCAAACGATTTAAATATGCATCGGTTCTCTCAACACGATTCAATATTTTTACAGCTAAACCACGAACGCCTACATAAAGATCTTTCACAGAATGGTATTCTAATTTAAATTCGGTACTGTCTTTTATTTCTTCACTCATTCCCGTTCTTCTTTCGTTAGATTAAAAACCGTTTCTAATAACTTTTCATCCTCCGTCGTAAATTCTTTATTTCTCCTGCCAAAAACTATCTTTGCTGTTTCAATACTTTTATTAAGCTCATAAGTTGTCAGCCCATCTGCTCCTCCCCACGAAAAGGAAGGAATAGATTTTTCCGGGAAACCCGCACCATAAATGTTGGAGGAGATTCCAACAATAGTACCAGTGTTAAACATTGTGTTAATTGCTGATTTAGAATAATCGCCAATGATTACACCTAAAAACTGAGTGCCACTGTCTATTGTATTGCTGTTTAATTTTACTTTAATTGTGCTGTAATTATTTTTAAGATCGCTACAGTTAGTATCAGCACCAAGGTTTACCCAGCTGCCAAGATAGGAATGACCAATAAAACCAGCATGCTGTTTGTTTGTGTAGGGAAGAATTATTGCATCCTCAACCTCGCCACCAATTTTACAATTGCTGCCGATACTCACATTTTCATAAATTGCTGCACCAATTTTTATCTTCGAATCTTTTCCGATATAAACAGGGCCTTCAATTACGGCATTTGGATAAATAAAAACATTATCATCAATATACACAGCACCGTTAGTGGCATCGATTACCACACCGGGTTTTATGGTTACATTTTTTTTGATGAATATCTTTTCAGCATTTACAAAGCTAACACCTTCAATATTTTTCGTGTTAGTAAAATCAGATTTATGATTTGTAACTGCCTCTGCATCTTTAACAATTTCCGAACCGTTATCTGTAATCATTTCCCACAAATAGTTGTAAAGCTTCACATCAATTTTTTCCACCGGTAATTCGGGGAAGGATTCAAAATCCAAAGTGTCGGTAAAGTTAAGATTAATTTTAGTTAGATTATCTTTTGATAATTTTACTGCGGCAATTTCATCACCGCTTTTATAAATACAATCTTCGGAATCTGCTAAAACTATTTCAGCAAGATCTTCGGAGGCAAGCACTCTGCCGTTTATAAATAAGCAGGAGTTATTCTTAATAATATTTATATCTAAATCAGGATATTGATGTTTAAGTGTCGCTTCAAGATACTTTCTGCAATGAAGAGAGACGTTAGCGCCGGAACTAACTCTGATAATTTTTTCTCTTAATGTGTTGATTCCGCATACGAGTTCGTATACCGGTCTTGTATAAGAAAGCGGATAAAAGTTTGAATGTTTTTCGTCTTCAAAAATGCAGATTTGCATTAATCCATCTCATTTAAATTTTAAATTGAAATTTAACGTTTTTTACTTTAAGAATCTTCAACATTATTCGGTTTGATTTCTACCATCCTATTAACTCAGAGTTTACTGAAAAAATGTGCGCTCACCTTTCACAACACATACTGTTAAGAAGGGTGTTTCTTTAAGAGGAATAACTTCTTTGTGATTCCAGGTGGCTTTGCAGATTAAATGCTTTCAATTCCAAAGACTTTTGAAATAGTTTTCTTTAAAATAAAAAAAGCCAGATAAACTGGCTTTAATATCAAGCTGTTAAAAAAACAATTATTTTTCTTCCGCTTTTTTCTTTTTATATTTTCTGTTGAACTTCTCAACTCTTCCTGCTGTATCAAGAAGTTTTTGCTTGCCGGTAAAGAACGGATGTGAACCACTCGAAATTTCCAGCTTAACCAAAGGATAGGTGTTTCCATCAGTCCATTTAACTGTGTCTTTAGATTTAATAGTTGACTTAGACAGTATTGCAAAATCACAAGACGGATCCTGAAAAACCACCGCTCTGTATTCCGGATGAATACCTGTTTTCATAATAACTTTCCTACAATTTTTCAAATTTTAGAGTGATAAATATATAAATCCTACTTACAAAAAACAATGAAAATGATTGGTTTATCTATAATCCTTACTCCAACTTTTTGTTTTCCTTAAGAATTTGCACTTTTTTCTTAAGTTCCAGAATTTCTTCCTGTTCTTTTTTGGTGGGATTTACCTGCCTGAAATTCAACCCTGATTTCTCTATTGCAAGCCCGGTTGCAACCGGCCTGGTAAATTCATCCACAGAAATATCTTCTCTAGGCGCACTTTCCATCTCGTCAATCATTGTAGTTTCTGAAACAGCTAATTCGTTTCTTCCAGCAATTAGACTTTCATCGGGAGATCTTTCTTCATCGAAGTTATCTCTTCTCATCCCTTTATCTTTCTTATCCGCAACAACTTTTTCTTCAGTCACTTCACTTTCTTTTTTCAAATTGCTTTTGGGAATATTTAAATCATCCGTATCGGAAATTAATATCATATCCTCGCGTACTCTCGGTTCCATCAAAAACGGATTATCCGCCTCTTCTGAATTTGTATTGACCATTAAGAATATAACCATAGCTGCAGCAGCTAATCCGAAAGATGGAACTAACCGTGATGGGGCAAAAAACCTTCTGATTGTACTTTTTTCTTCCTTCGCATAGTTCTCCACATTCAGTCTTCTTTTTAAGTCAGATTCAAAATTTGGAGGCGCTTTTACCTGCTGAAGTCTGTTAAGTGTTTTAATCAGATCATAATATTTTTTTTCTTCGTCAATCATTTTAATAACTATTCTTTGTAAA
>JBATTD010000057.1:0-2159 GCA_049670345.1 Ignavibacteriaceae bacterium | reverse complement strand
CGGATGTTGTTGATCAACATTAAAATTGGCAGTAATAATATTGTGTAATGATAATCGAGAGAAACGGGACTGATAATCAAACCTGCAATTATAAAAATACCAAAAGTTATTTCGGATTTATTTCGTTTAAAAGCTATGAAAGAACTAGCACCTGCAATAATCAGCACACTAAAAATCGAAAGTAAGTTTCCTAATAATGGCAAATTTATTAACGGTTCCGGATTCCACTGTTGATTAATTGAAGTTAAGTGATGAAAAAAACTGTGAAGAGTTTGATAAGCAGTTACGCACAATGATGGATTTGAAAAAAAACCTGTAATTTTTCCTGCATAAGTTTGCCACGCATTAAAACCTATCCAGGGCAAAGAGAAAAGAATAACAACAGACACCGTTAATAATCCCCAGACTAAACTTCTCCATCTTCTTTGCACTAAAAGGAAGAGCCAGAAAATAAAACTGGTTGATTTAAGAATAAAGATTAATCCGATTGCAGCACCCAGCAGTTTTTCGTTTCCCGATACATACGCATACCATGCTACAATTAGTAAACAAAAAATTAAAATGTAAGTCTGTCCAAATAAAATATTTGCATACAACGGTTGATAGGAAAGAAAAAGAATTAAAATCAGAGGTGTCCAAAATTCCTTATAGTTGAATTTTTGGATGAGAAATAAAACTGCGGCAAATAAAATAACAAAATTAAAGATGGTCCAGATTATCCGTGCAGTGCTGTAATCAAGTTTTACCAGCGGCAGCATTATTAATGATGTGGTTGGCATATTAACATTAAAAATTTCATAAACTTCCTGTACAAACCTTTCTGCATTACTGCTGAACCAATCATCATCATAAAACCGGCTCACATCTTCTCCCTCAGCTAACAGCTTTGATGCAGTGTAGTAGGATGCAAACCCCTGGGTGGAAAGGGATGCATTTACTATAACAAAATAAATAAAATACGCAGAAAGGATAAGTGCTATTCCCCACAGTAGCTGTATTCTATATTGATGAATATTTTGTATTAATTGATTTGAATTGAGCGACATTATAACTTTGCAAGCGGTGAAAGGTTAAGTGAACATACACATTTTTTACATATCGGATTCGTAGTGGTATCCAGATTTTTTCTAAATGAAATTGAACCAGGAGAATTGATTAATTCAGTTAAAGTTGAGTCTTCGATGTTTCCAATTTTTTCGTGAAAAAAACAAGGGCGGACACTTCCATCTGCTTCAATTACTGTCGATACCCACGGTGCGTTGCAAGTGACTGTTGGGAATTCACACAAGCCATGAAATGCAGCATAATAATTATAAAACTTCCGTAACTTCTCCGGTGTTTCAGCGATGAAGCCGCTTTTAAAATCCTGTGAATGAGTGTGAATTAGATTTTCAATAATATCTTTAAATCGATCGACTTCATCGCGAGATAAACAAACTTCCTTAACCTTATCATCATCCCATAAATCGGGACGATTAAATGCATCTGTTGATACATCAGCATTCAAAAAACTTATCTGGTCTAATCCAATCCCGTGTGCAGCATCTACAATATTGGGTAAGTCGTTGAAGTTTGCTTTTTGTACAACGCATCGTGCAGTAACCCGGTACGCTTGGTCAAGATTTTTAAGTTCGGCCACTCCATCTTTTAACTTGTAAAAAGCTTCGGGAATATTTCTGATTTTATCATGCACCTCTTGTGATCCATCCAGTGAAACAATTACCTCATTAGTTTTAGCAATTATCTCCTCAGCATATTTTTTTAACAGCAAACCGGTAGATAGAATTGTAATTTTAATTTTTCGTGAACGAAGAATATCACAAAGTCTGAAAAAATTTGGATGCATCAGTGCTTCCCCACCGGACATTACTACCAATTCGGTATTCATTTTTTTTAAAGAGCTCAACAATTTTTCAACATCCGATTCATTTAACTGCTGTATATTGTTGTTCCCTTTCCAGATATCACACATCACACAACGGCAGTTGCAGCGGCTGTGAGGCATTAATATTACAATTGGCATTGAGTAAATACGATGGTTCTTAAGAGTGGTGTATCGCTTTACTATTTCAACAGGAGAAAAAATTTTCATTCGTTTTCATATTTAAGTAGTAATTATTTTTCATTTTAAAGATGGTAGAAATTATATTGCTTATAAG
>JBATTD010000056.1:0-2330 GCA_049670345.1 Ignavibacteriaceae bacterium | reverse complement strand
TTAAAAAATCTCTCTAAAACTAATTTATGAACTAATAATAGCCATTATTGTATTAATTAGAAGTTAATATTAAAACAGTGCAATAAAAAAGTTCTTTTTGGCACAGGATTAGCGACGTAATCGTATTGTTCACTAAAGCGAGACTAATGTGTATAGAATTTCTACTTTTCGATTCCATAAAAATTCAACAAAATTAGAAGAACTATTTCTCGAAGAACTCCGTAAACAAAACTGGTTTTCGATTTCATTAAGCAACGTTTTAGGCGAAGAACTATTTCTGTTAACGCAATAAAATTCCATATATAATTATTTGTGCTTTTTCGCACACTATCAATTGGATTATTATTTGATATTGTTGGTATGCAGGTAATTATTTTTATTTGAGGTGATTAATGAGCATAGCTTTAATTGATAAAAGCAGTTATCTGAGAGGATTACTGATACTTGCCAGGAAAGACAATCACATCTCAAAAATACAAAAAACAATTATCTTAAAAGCAGGGAAACAGCTGGGGTTCTCTTCTGAATTTTGTGAAGAAAATTTAAATACGCTTTTATATAATAAATGCCTTTGCGAAGATCCGATAAAGTTTAACAGCCATGCAGTTGCAAAATCCTTTATTGCAGATGGACTAAAACTTACTTGCTCAGGTAAATCAATAATTGATGCAGAATTATACTGGCTGAGGCAAGCTGCTGAAATTAATTCAATTGATTTAAACTGGTTCAATGAGCAGGTAAAAAAATACAGTTATTTAATTAATACTGTGGTTCCAACACAACTTACGTTGTATTCAATAATTTAGATGCTAATTATTTGTTGATCGTCACTCCAACTTAAACTGTTTTTTACCATAACTATCACTGCATTTTTCAAAATGCTTTTATAATAAATGAATAATCTTTAAACGGATTACTCATTGAGGGATATTTATTTTTAAATGATTAATTATCGGTTCCATAAAAAATCATTCTGGATATTAGCATTAACTTGCTTAAGTATCGCTAATCCAATTTACACTCAACAGCAAGTTTCAAATCACAACGTTCTTATTTCAGGTTTTGGCGGGCAGCACGATTTAGATGTAAAACAATCTTTTTTACTTGGATATGCAAGTTATAATTCATCATCGTTTAGTGGAAATGTAGATCTATTCTATGATTATGCGATATCCTCATCCTTTACTCATGCTGAAAATAACAATTATGACATTATCATCCGATCAACTACAGGATTGAGCTCGTACATATCTTCGGCAAATCAGCATCCTACTGTTAAATTAATAATGCCATCAGGTAGTAATAGTCATATTGAGACATTTAGAGGAAATTTACATGACTGCCCAATAATCGCAACAGGTGCAGGCATTACTTCAAACGTTACCGGATATCAGATAGATTTTTACTCCATTGATCCAATTTCCACCGGAAATCTTTCAAGTTTTGCAAATGGATACATTGCTGGTCAGATTGTTTTCATATCGGATTATTTGGGAATTAGTATTGATGAGGTACGATCACGTGCAAGGGAATGTGGTTCCAACGGTGGAATATATGATTATCAGAATGGTTATGGTAGGATAATTATTGAAGATGCAATTGCTAGTCCAACACCTGTAGAATTAGTTAGTTTTACAGGTAAAATTTCTAATGGAAATGTTTTGCTGAATTGGATAACAGCGACTGAAGTAAATAATTATGGCTGGGAGGTACAAAGAACTTTTGAAGGAGATTCTTTTTATGAAACTATTGGATTTATAGAAGGTGCGGGAAATAGTAATTCGCCACAAAATTATTTTTTTGAAGATAAACCGGTCCAATATGGAAACTATATATACCGTATCAAGCAGATTGATAATGACGGTACTTGTGAATATAACGGTACAGTAAGAATTCTATATGAACATAACCAGCCCGGTGAAGAATATTTATCATCATATCCCAATCCTTTTAATCCTCAAACCAATATTGTTATTGCAATTAATTATAAATCATTTGTAAAATTGAATATTTATAACAGTATTGGCGAAATGGTAAAAACATTATATTCAGGATTATTGGATGAGGGAGAATACAACTTTTCACTTAATGGACAAACTTTTTCGAGTGGAATTTACATAGTTATGCTGCAAACAGACAGGGAGATTCTTAAACATAAGGTAGTTCTTCTCAGATAATTCTACTATTCCGAACATTTATTATCAGTTCCGATAGTTATTATAATATTGTTTTCATTTTTCAGAGATTAAAAATAAATGAAGATTATTAAACTGATTGGGATTTAAAAGATTGATTATGTCAATCTAAATTATACCTTCCTTCAACCGGAC
>JBATTD010000055.1:0-3998 GCA_049670345.1 Ignavibacteriaceae bacterium | reverse complement strand
CTGCAATACTGTGTGCTCTTCTACCGCTATCGTGGTAGGTAAAAGCTTTAACATTGTAACCAAGCGCACCAAGACTTGCAGCAGCAGAAGCGCCCGCAAGGCCTGTTCCCACAACAATGATATCGAACTTTCTTTTATTAGCCGGGTTAACCAGCTTCATATTAAATTTATGATTGGTCCATTTATCGGCAATGGGTCCTTCAGGTATTTTAGAATCTAATTTTATCATTACTTACCTCCCAGCGAAGATATAAAAAAGTAGATTGGAATTGAGGCAAATCCTACAGCCATCACTATGGCACAAAGAGTTCCGATCTTTTCGATAATAGGAGTATATTTTTTATGTGTCCAGCCAAACGTTTGGAAAGCACTCTGGAATCCATGATTAAGATGGAAACCGAGAATTACCATAGCTATAACATAAAACACAACGTAAACAGGATAAGTAAACCAATCCATCACAATACTGTAATAACTATGATCTGCTCCGTGACTGCCAAAATTAAAAGCATACCATAATGTGGATAGATGAGTTACCAGGAAGATAAATACAATGCTTCCGGATATTATCATCGTTCTTGAAGATAGTGTACTGTTTTCTGAAGAAGCATTCACTTTATATTTTATTGGGTTTGCTTTCTTATTTTCGAACCACAACTTAATCCCATTATAAATATGAAAAATGAAAACGAGTGCAAGAATAACCTCTATAACCCTGATTAACGGTTTAACAATATCGAGTGTTGAAACATAACCGTTAAAGGTTTCTTCGCCAATATATAAAGTTAAGTTTCCTGCAAGATGTACCACTAAAAAAAATAGTAGTGATAAACCGGTTACAGCCATCACAAATTTTTTGCCTATGGAAGAGTTAGCGAATTTTAATATCCAGCCCATTAAACTCTCCTTTTCCTGTCTGAAATTAGTTTTTGAAATGATTTGCTAATGCTAATTTGAAATGAATAATTGAAGTGTAATTGTCTGAATAGCATTAAAAGTAAAGTTTTTTTTAAGTAATATTATCAATAATTAACTAAACAAACTTATTAAATTAAGCTTATAAAATCAAAAGAATGCACTTGTTATTAAACAGTTCGTTTTTAAAAATGTCATAGTTTTGATATTAACCAATTAAAAAATAACTTAGCAAAGTTCTTAAAAATTTTTATGGTATCCCGGTTCCACCTGGGTGGGATAACGGGATTTATAGGGAAGTCCGGTGTAAATCCGGTGCTGTCGCGCAACTGTGAATATCAATGTAGAATTCAGAATTTAGAATATAGAATTGAATTCATTCTAAATTATACATTCTGCATTAATAAAGCCAGGAGACCTGCCATAGAAATTGTTTTATTAACCTTCGCGTATGAGGTTCATTTAATGATCTGTTCCAAATATTCATTTCGTTATATCAAACCAAATCACTGCGAAGTTACCTTTCACTTTTAATTATAGGAGTAACTTCAATGGGTGTATTAAAAATTTTCTTATTTATTTGTACCGTTATACCATTTGTAACACAAACATTTGGGCAGACAGGCACTGTCACTAAATCTGATACATCTGGTGTCTACAGGTTATCTGATGTGGTAGTTACTGCAACTAAATCCAATACAAACCTCTTAGAGCTCGCAAATTCAATAACCATAATCGATTCAGCAGACATTTCGAACAGAAATAAAATCAATGTATTTGAATTGCTTAAATCCGAGTATGGAGTAAGTTATACAACACAGGGTCCACAGGGAACCTTAGCCAACATCAGCATTCGCGGTGGAGATGTTGGAAATACTGTTGTAATGATAGACGGAATCAAGATGAACCTGACGAGCGATCCCGCCAATGTTTATGATTTTGCAAGTCTGACGGTTGAAAGTATAGATCGGATAGAAATACTCAGAGGACCCCAAAGTATGCTTTACGGCTCGGATGCTCTTTCAGGGGTTGTAAATATTATCTCCAAAAAGGGAAATGGCAAACCACTTTTTAGTCTTGTTGCTGAAGGTGGTTCGTATAATACTTTTAAAGGAGCCTTGGGGTTGTCGGGAAGTGAAAAAGCATTCAACTACAATCTCTCATTTGGAAGAACACAATCAGAAGGTTTTTCTGCTGCATCTGAAAAATACGGCAACACGGAGAAGGACGGTTATGAAGGAAATAATTTTGTATCTCGATTCGGTTTCGATTTTAGTGATGATACTTTTCTCGATTTATTTGTACGATTCACCAAATCAGATGCAGATTACGACCAGATCGGTGGTGAGTCTGGTGATGACCCTACGTATAAATATAACCAGGAGGAATTTGTTACAAGGGCCGAGACTGGTTTCAAAACGATTAAAGGTCTTTGGGATCAGAGAGTTGGTTTGTCGTTCTACAGAAATATGAGAAAGTATAAGTATGATTCAACCTTGTACAATCCCGCTTCCTCCAGAAGCCTGTATGATGGAAAAAGATTCAAGTTGGATTGGCTTAACACTTTCAATCTACCCTGGAATAATTTTGTCACATTCGGGCTTGACGCAGAACTTGATCAATCAACATCACAGTTTTATTTACTTTCATCGTTCGGTCCTTTTGAAAGTGTAATACCAAAAAGCAATGTAAGCATAGTAGGTGTTTATCTACAGGATCAAATAAAATTTGATAATCGCATTTTTGCTACCGGCGGCATCAGGTATGATAATCATGAAAAATTCGGATCGGCTTTTACCTACCGTTTCGCACCTGCATATATAATATGGGAAACAGGCACAAAGTTAAAAGCCACTGTAGGGACAGGGTTTAAAGCGCCATCAATCTTTTATTTATACGATCCTTTCTTCGGAAATGATTCACTTAAACCTGAAAGAAGTTTTGGATGGGATATTGGAATTGAACAATACCTATGGTCGGAAAGGGTTACAATTGGCGCAACATATTTTAATAATAAATTCACCGATCTGCTAGGGTCGGATGAAAATTTTAAAACCATAAACATAAACGAAGCTGAAAGTAACGGTATTGAAGCTTTTATCAATACCATCATTACTGACGAACTTTTCATAAAGATTAATTACACTTATTTGCAAACTGAAGATGAGGGCGAGGACTCTGTTGATAAAGGAATGCCGTTGCTAAGAAGACCGAGGAATAAGGTTGCTTTAATTACATCTTACAATTTCCTGGAAAGGGCTAATGTTACTTTTGAGATTATATATAACGATATACGCGAGGATAAAAATTTTTCAACATTTCCTGCTACAAGGGTAACTCTGCCATCATATACGTTACTAAATATTGCTGCACAATTTGAGGTACTGAATTGGTTAAAAGTAACCGGAAGAGTTGACAACTTATTAAATGTGGATTACGAAGATATATTTGGATATGCAACACCGGGTCTATCGGGATATGCGGGAGTGAAAATTAATTTTTAGTAAAAAGAATTTTATTAATAACTTTTTTAATTAGTCATATTTTGTAAATTGTATTTATCAATAATAAGAAGTTGAAAAAATTAAAAACTTAACGTTTAATCAAAGGAAAGGTAATATTATGAACTCAAAATCAATCTCACCCGGCTTTTTAATATTAACCGGGATGATATTTATTGCAGCTTTTGTAAGACTTATTCCGCATCCTCCAAACTTTGCCCCGGTTGCAGCAATGGCATTATTTGGCGGTGCATATTTTTCAAAAAGATGGGCGGCATTTTTAGTTCCGATTGTGGCAATGTTGGTTACTGATTTAATTCTCGGCTTCCATTCTACAATGTGGGCTGTTTATCTCTGTTTCGTTCTTATTGTTGGAATTGGAATGCTGATGATAAAACAGAAAAAAGTTTCTAATATATTTCTTGCTTCCGTTTCAGCATCGGTTTTGTTTTTTATTGTAACAAACTTTGCAGTGTGGGCAGCAGGAATTTACTACCCGAAAGATTTAAGCGGACTTGCCGCAAGTTACACCGCAGCAATTCCATTCTTCCATTATACTTTATTAGGTGATTTAATTTTTGT
>JBATTD010000054.1:0-3840 GCA_049670345.1 Ignavibacteriaceae bacterium | reverse complement strand
CTTTATCTATTGGTTGTGTTGCATCTACTATGATGAAATTTTTGAATGACCTTCCAACCTTCATAAAGCTCTCGGTTCTTGCTTTCAAGTATTCTAGATCAGCCTCTCCTTTTCTCTCAAAAAGGACTTCAGGGGGGGCATGCAAAAGGAATACCAGCTTGGGTTTACTTAGTAGGTTATTTATCATCCAGCTGTGCATTTTTGTTGTAACCCGCTGTTTTTTAAGCTCTTCACACGATTGATTTGTTGAGGAATCAAAAATATAATGTCGGTCATAAAGAACAGTGTATCCACTTAATTGAAATATCCAGGATATTATCTGTCTATACCATGCTTCTGCCATTCTATTAGCTAATCGTACAAAAGCTCCAAGTTTGCCTCTTTTATCCACAGTTCGGTCTTCTTCAATATTGTGCAAAGAAAGGTTTTTAAGCTTCACATCTTTAAAATTTTTATTCTTCTTTTTGTACTTTAATAACTTCAAGTAATAAATCAACCTTGAGGTAGGTAAGGCATAATTGCTGGATTCAATGTTTAACCCCATGTATAAATATTTCATCTTTGCCGGGGGCGAAGCAAGAAGCATTTTTGCGATTGTAGTTTTCCCGGATCCATCAGCACCAATTAATGCAATAGTTGCCATATATTGTTTCTTTACCCTATTAATTAATTGTTATTATTTTTGTGAAATATTGGTTTCATTACTGTATATAATTTTTCAAACGAAACCGGATAAGGATGTAATACTTTATAACTCTCAATTCCCGATATAGCATTGGGTAATATTTTATTATAGATTTTATCAAGATTTTCAAGGAAATCGTTCTTAACACCAGGGAATGCAAACTTGAATATGTTGTAATAATTATTAAACGAATCTAATTCATATAAATTTGAGGTGATCATCCTATCAGCAATTTTGTTTGTATTACATTTATCTAGAGTGATATCATCTTTGTTATGACTCATTATAATTACTAGTTTATTCAGATTAACCTGACTCCAGCGTACTTTACCATTAAAAATTTCTTCGGGATTAACACGAATATTTAACTGTTTTCTAAGGGTAGGTAATGCCTCACCTATTAGTTTTACTACCGCATTCTTCTTTAACCTGCCTTTGCTGTAGAATCTGTTAACCCGTTCAACAAAATGAACTCCTTTAAAAAGTATTTTCTTTTGAGCACTCAGTGGGGGCATCAGTTCCGGTATTTCAGAAAATTGCCATTCCCAAATAGAAACTGGGACCGGTATACCAAACATTTTTTTTCCATCTGGTGAAACAATAACAGTCTCATCTCCTATAAATTCAGCACCATGTTTTATAAAACTGAATAAAGCTTCTGTCTTACCTCCTTTTGACCAGCCTATAATTAGCGCACCCTGGTTATCATACGAAAATGCTGATGCGTGCATAGGTAGATATTTTTTTTTAAGAAATGTTAAGTTAATAATGTAATGAAGCAACGGTATGCCAATGATTCCTTGTTCGCAGACAATTTCACATTTCTCTCCAATTTGTTCAAAAGGTATTTTAACTTTTAACGGGGCTCTACCACTTGATAGGATATAAAACCCATTTTCATTAAATGCTGCATCATTTAGGCCTAAATAAGTTACATCACCTAACTCCCATTTTTTTTTAAACCGAATTGTAATATCAGGTTCCTTGGATAAATCAGCCTTGAAGCGCGATAAGAACCTGGAGACATATTTTACATCCTTATCACTTGGGTCTATTAACCTTATGCCAACTATACCGTATAAATCGAAATCTATATGATTATTTGAAACGTTGTTTATCATTTAATAAAAAATTATTCTAAGGTTGCTTAATTCCTGAATAAAAATAAACTCGAACTGAGTAAATCTTTATTTAAATTAATAGCCAAGTGATTAGTCTGGGTGGTTATTCAATCAACTAATGCAATATAATTATTGCACTGACTATCCTTTCCCGGTTAAGATGGCAAATAAATTTTCTCAGCTTCTTTTAATTCGCTGGCATTTTGTAAACGAAAGATTTCTTTTACTGATACAATTTCGTTTTCAACAGAAATTAATGATTGATCATCATATATCTGTTTTGCCGTTTGCTGCATAGCTTTAATACTGGAACGCAGTATATGATTTGCCCAGATTACCAAGCTTACACCGCATTTCTGAAATTCTTCTGTTGGTGTATTGTAATACATTGTTGGTACAATAACAACCGGGCAAGTGTCCTTCCATACTTCCATAAAATCGAAAATGTCTTGAGCGGTATTTTTTTTACTGTGAACAAGCAGTGCATCTGCACCCGCTTTGTGATATGCTTCTGCTCTTTTAAGTGCTTCATCTAGTCCCCAGCCAGCAATAAAAGCTTCAATTCTTGCAACAACACAAAAATCGGGGTCTTCCTGAGTATCTTTTGCTGCCTTAATTTTTCCAGCAAATTCATCAATCTTAGCTAATTCCTGTGCTTCACCATTAATGAATGAGTTTGTTTTCGGAAATAATTTATCTTCAATACACATTGCAGCAATTTTTCTCTGCTCAAGTTTTTTTACAAGACGTCTTACATTATTAAAATTACCATATCCGGTATCAGCGTCTAACAACATAGGAATGCTTACAGCATCGCTCATAAATTCTGTCACCTCCAAAACCTGAGTCCAGCTTGCTTCGTTATTGTCCCGAACACCAAGAGCAGCAGAAATTGCTAAACCGCTTCCCCATATTCCTTTAAAACTAGCTTCTTCCACTATTTTAGCACTTAGGCCATCGTGTGCTTCTAAAATAAATTCTAACTGATTTGATTGAAGCATCTGTTTAAATTGTGTTGTTTTCGCTATCATTTTCTTTTCTCCAGTAAACTACTCTAATAATGTAGAATAAATTAAAAATTATTTATTTACAGACATTGCAACTTTTTCTTGAGGATCTAACTGAGCACTAAAAAGATCAACGGCTTCTAATACACGATCACCAATTTCTTTTTGAGAATCTACAGTTTGTGCACCCATATGTGGTGTTAATATAACATTTGGTAATGATGAAAATGGCGAAACTTTACCTTCGCCTTCATTTTCATGAACATCAAGTGCTGCACCTCTTAACCGAGCTCCCTTTGTTAATTCTTCCAATAGGTCTTTCTCATTTACAACTCCACCACGGGCTAAATTAATTAAATAGGAACCGGGTTTCATCATTTGCAAAACTTTTTTATTAATTAAATTTCTTGTGCTATCCATTAAAGGTACATGTATAGAAAGATAATCAGAATTGCTAATAACTTCTTCAAAAGTAGTTAGTCTTATACCTTTGGAAATCAAATCAGCTTCAATTTCCGGAGTATATTCTTCTTTAGCGACGGTACCAAGAACTGTCATCCCCCAAAACGAACCCATTTGACCGACAAGCGAACCTATATTCCCTGCTCCAAGGACACCCAAAACTTTACCCCTCAATAAGTAACCTTTGAATTCGCCTTTAACCCAATGACCCTGTCTCCATTTCTTATCAGCATAAAGTAAATTTCTGGAGAGTGCAAGCATAAATGCGAAGCTTAATTCGGCAACAGCTTTTGCACCTGGCTCGGGTATGCGCTTTAGCAATAAACCTCTTTTTGTTGTGTAGGTAACATCTAAATTATCTAAGCCAGATCCCGCACGAATGAGAAACTTAAGATTTAGGCCTGCATCCATAACTCTTTCAGATATTTTAACACCGCTTCTGAAAATTATTACATCTCTATCGTGCATTAAAGAAATGAGCTTTTCCTCGGGCGCGTTAAACGCACAGATAACATCATGCTTTTCATTTAATTTTTCAATTGCGTCTTTTGAAATTGAGCTGGTT
>JBATTD010000053.1:0-2703 GCA_049670345.1 Ignavibacteriaceae bacterium | reverse complement strand
AGGAAGTTTAGTTACCTTGTGTGCAGCTTTAACTAATGAAGGACCAAAAGTTATATTAGGGACAAAATGTCCGTCCATTATATCGCAATGTATCCAATCGGCGCCGCCTATTTCAACCATTCTTATTTGTTGAGCAAGATTGGTAAAATCTGCTGACAATATTGAAGGTGCAAGTATTCCCATATTTATTCTTCTAAAATTTCTGGATCGGAAGATTTTGTAACAAACAGATCCACTTTTTCACCAGGATTTAATTTATTTCCGCGGCTCGGGTATTGATCGAGAACAGTGTTTGGTAAAAGTGTTTGCGATGTTTGAAAATTAATTTTACCAATTAATAAAGATTTACTGGCTAAAATACTCTCAGCTTGTTCTAATGATTTTCCTATCAAATTAGGCACAATAATACTGCCGCCGCTTCTACCGGCACTCACGGAAATATTAACTGTTTGCCCTTTATTTAAAGTGGTTGCTTCAGCAAACTGCTGATCAAATATCATATCTTTAGGTTTATCGGAAGGAAGTTGAGTGACTCTGCCTAATTTTAATCCTATTCGTTCCAACGCAAATTTTGCATCCAGCATTGTCTTTCCAATCAACTGAGGAACACTTACAAGGTGTGCTCCACCGCTGACAAACAAATAAATTTTTCTTCCTACTTTGACTATTTTTTTATCTGTGGGTTTTTGAAGAAATATTATTCCCTCAGGATAACTTTCCCCATATGTTGTATCAATAACCAACGGTTCGAAACCTGAATTCTGTAAAAGCTCAATTGCATCTGTATCTTTCATCCCAACTACATCAGGTACAACTGTTTCAGGAGAATCAACATACCAGGGAAGAAATAACTTATCTATTAAAAGAAGAAGCACAAAAATAATTGCGAAGAAATATAATAATCTTCGTACAAATTGACTTTTTAAAATTTTTTTTATCTGCTTATAATTTATTTTCATTTCAGATGGAACTCGTTTATAATGGTTATCCTGTTTGTTTTCTTGCAATCCTGCTTGTTTCATCAATTCAAATATATAAATTGAGCTCCTGTTATCCAACAGAATTGCCTGATTTGAGATACTAAAAACTTATAATTTCATTAATTGGTAAAGTACTATGAATATATTTCCAAATCATATATATTAGAAACTTATATACAGACAAAAAATAAAAATTACTAATTTTAATTTTCAAATAAATACTTGCCAGTAACTTTGATATTTAATACCAAACTAATAATAAAATTCGAGGTAATTTAATGTTTAAAGACCATCCAAACGGCTTACGGGTATTATTCATGAGCGAGATGTGGGAACGCTTCTGTTACTATGGAATGCGTACTCTTCTCACACTTTTTTTGGTTAAATCTTTACTTAAAGGGGATGCAGAAGCCAGCCTAATGTATGGTGCCTATACAGGTCTTGTGTATGCTGCACCTGTTCTTGGTGGTCGAATGGCCGATCAGTTTTTAGGTTATCGTTATGCAATTATGTTGGGTGCTGCTCTAATGGCTATTGGCGAATTCATTTTGCTTGGTGGTACCGAGATGTTTGGATTTGATATGGCAATACGCAATCATTTTGTACTTATTGGTATGGGTGCTATAATTGTCGGTAATGGATACTTCAAGGCGAACATATCTACAATAGTTGGTAAATTATATAAGGAAGGGGATCCAAGAAGGGATTCAGGTTTTACCATTTTTTATATTGGAATAAACATTGGTGCTGCACTAGCCACCTTAGTAGTTTCTTATGTTGGAGAGACTTATGGATTTGAATATGGATTTGGACTTGCCGGTATCGGGATGTTAATGGGTCTATTCATTTTTTGGTTTGGAAGAGACCAATACCGGGACGCTCCGGGACTCGATATTCCAGAAGCGGGTAGGAAAAAAATGTTAGGACCGCTTAATGGAGTTCAGACCATTTCGATTGGTTCATTGCTACTCATTCCAATTTGCTACATCCTAATTAATAAAAACATACTCAAATTTGAGAATTTTGAATTCCCGCTGATGATGGTATTGCTCCTCATCTTGTTCCTATACGTGGCAATTAGTTTAGTTAGGTCGGGTATTGAAGAGGGACCAATTTGGAGAGACAGGATGATTGCTCTGGTCATTTTTATGCTTATCAATATTGTATTTTGGGCTTGTTTCGAACAAGCAGGTACTTCTCTAACTCTATTTGCAGACCGAAATGTTGACCGGGTAATTCTTGGTTGGACAATGCCCGCTTCGCAGACTCAATTCTTCAATCCTCTATTCATCATTCTCTTTGGATCGATTTTCTCAGTAATGTGGGTGAAACTAGATAAAATTGGTAAAAATCCAAGTATTCCGATGAAATTTTCGCTGGGAATCCTTCAGCTTGGTTTGGGGTTTTTAGTTACTCTAATCGGAATGCAATTTGTTGACAATTTTCAAGTTCCTCTTCTCACGCTTGTATTCCTTTATATGCTTCACACCACAGGAGAATTATTCCTTTCACCAATTGGTCTTTCAATGGTAACAAAACTCGCTCCTGCTAAAATTGCGGCTACAGCAATGGGAGGTTGGTTCCTCAGTTTTTCTATAGCAAATTATCTGGCAGGAGGAATTGCTTCTCTTACTGGTGCTGAAGAAGGAGCTGCAAATTTTACAGTAGCTGAGGGTCTTGATATCTACATTGGTGTATTTTCAACCTTAGGGATTGTTTTGAT
>JBATTD010000052.1:0-1742 GCA_049670345.1 Ignavibacteriaceae bacterium | reverse complement strand
CAGTTTTTAGGTCCAACTATATTCCGATGCATGTCGCCGGCGAAAACAATCTTTTCAACACCCTGGTTCAGGTGACCATCAAAAAGATCAAAAGGAACCACACGGTATTCGGCGTCCGGTGTTAACGCGGCATTTATTGTTCAAGTTCCGCAACACAATATTGATAGATGCCATTCCAAAAACTCCAGCCGGCCTTATCCGATATCTATCAATTTGACTTATTTCATGTCATGACAAGTACATCAGATCCCAAAAAGCATGATTTCTATGGTATTATTCTCTTATCAGTGGTTTGGTTGCGGCTGTGATCTGTAGATGATATTTCAGGAATCGTAGTGATGATTTGAACCCAATACTCACGATCTTTAGGATCACCCTCATTCATCAACGAGGCAGACTCAAAAAAAACCGGCAAACCAGTTAAAACTCATACCACAATATATTGATTTCTCCTGCCCCAATCCAGTCTGAAAAATGAGGCTTTATCTAAGTGTGATACTCATAACATATCAAATTTATTGAGGGATTTTATTTCACAGCGATAAATTGCAGATATCTGTAGTCAGCCTTCTCAACTGAATTGGAGATATCACCGATTTTACACCAACTCCCAACACCCCAATATATTGAATAGGCTATAATTAAGAAAGGAGTGGAATTTTATCATCTATTCATACTTTCTTTTCCATAGAACAGTCTCCGTTTATTCGGTCATCCCCAATAGCCCTTTGCTCAGATTTATCAACATAAAAAAAGGTGATTACTCAAGTTTTGGCACCATTAACATAGGTGCCAGGACTTAATCAATTACCTAAAAAAATTACAAAGCAGTTGCCAATTTCCTATATGCCTGCTGAAGTTTAGCTGTTATCGGTCCCGGTTTTCCATCACCCACTCTCCATCCATCCACCTGTACAACAGGCAGAATTTCAGAAGTTGTTCCAAGGATCATCAACTCACAGGCCTCTTTCAACTCTCTTTCAAGAATAGGTAATTCTCTGAAAGGTATATCCAACTTATAACACAGATCCAACACAAGTTTCCTAGTTATCCCAGCAAGTATGCGATGGTTTGCAGGGTGCGTTAATAGTTGTTCATCAAACACTGCACAGAAATTAGTGTGTGAACCTTCAGTAATAGTTCCATCCCGGACAAAAATGGCTTCGAATGCCCCTTTATCTTTTGCCAGTTGGCTGGCTAGCACATTCGGCAGTAACGCAACCGACTTGATATCGCATCTTCCCCATCTAATATCAGGAACTAGAGTGATGATGATCCCGTTCTCCCATTCGTCAAGGAGTGGCTGAAAGGGTGAAGCAACAACATATACCGTAGCAGGAATCCCTTTATCCGGAAATTCGTGCTTTCGTGGTGCCACACCCCGTGTAACCTGGATATAGAGTGTTGCATCGCCATTTTCAAGATTGTTCCGATGTATCAACTGTTCAGCTACGGCCCTTAGATTAGTGAGGGAAGGCACAGTAATGAGGAGTTCACTCAAACTACGTTCTAGACGTTCAAGATGCTCTTCGACCTTAAACAACCTACCTCCATAAGAGCGGATAACTTCATATGCACCATCGGCAAATAGGAATCCACGATCATCAGGTGAGACCTTTACATCTTCTTTAGGAATGAATTGACCGTTGAAATATGCTATCATTTGACTTGCTGAATAAAAATTTTATTTATTGAACTAACCTATAAAAATAATACAGAACCCATTATATCCACTATTGCAT
>JBATTD010000051.1:0-3006 GCA_049670345.1 Ignavibacteriaceae bacterium | reverse complement strand
CCTGAAGGGATTGCAGCAAGTGTGATTGAAGTAAAATCGTTTGATGAATTGGAGAAAAGAAAGGATGAAGCAAAGGGCAAAATAGTATTTTTTAGCAGAGCGGCTGATCAAACTCTTTTAAATACTTTCAGCGGATACGGCAGCGCAGTTGATCAAAGAGTTTACGGTGCTAGTGAAGGTGCAAAGTATGGAGCAGTTGGGATTATTGTAAGATCAGTTACAACTAAATTCGATAATGTGCCTCATACAGGAGTGATGTTGTATGTGGATAGTTTACCCAGGATTCCTGGTGTTGCAGTGGGTTACCAGGATGCAGATCTTCTAAGCGCAGCACTTAAAAAAGATCCTGAATTAAAGCTTGCATTACAATTAAACTGTGAGATGCTTCCCGATGCACAATCATACAACGTAATAGGAGAGATTAGGGGGACTGAATATTCGGACGAAATAATAGTTGTAGGAGGGCACTTAGATAGCTGGGACGTTGGAGATGGTGCGCACGACAACGGTGCAGGTTGTATGCAGGCAATTGAAGTGGTTGATCTTTTTAAACGGTTAAACATTAAACCAAAACGAACAATTCGGACAGTATTGTTTATTAATGAAGAGAACGGTTCGAGGGGAGCAAAAGAGTATGGAGTTTACGCACAATCTTCAGAGCAAATTCATCTCGCTGCTATTGAATCAGACAGAGGTGCTTTCAATCCGGTCGGATTTAATGTTGATACTGATTCGACCAAACTAATTGAGAAAATTGAATCGTGGTTACCATATTTTAAGTTAGCCGGAATTAGCTGGGTTAAAAAAGGTGGAAGCGGTGCCGATATATCAAAAATAGAAAATGCAAAACTCTTGATTGGTTATGTCCCGGATAATCAAAGATATTTTGATATTCATCATTCACCAAGCGATGTATTTGAAGAAGTTCATCCACGAGAGTTTGAACTGGGCACAGCGGCTATGGCGATACTAGTTTATTTGTTGAGCGAAGAAGGTTTGTAACTTTCACACCTGCATACCCTGCCTTCCGGCAGACAGGCAGCAGGCAGGATTAACATTTAGTGGATATCAATTCCGCAGCAACTCTCCCGCTTTTTACGGCACTCTCTATTGTTGAAGGTAAACCGGTATCGGTCCAATCGCCCGCAAGAAATAAATTTGTAATTTTTGTTTTAGATGATGGTCTTGTATTTATAATTTTATTGGATGGGATAAATGTCGCTCTTTTTTCTTTTAATACTTTATATTGAGAAAAATCCGATTCTTCAAGCTTTGTGTACTTAATAAGTTCCCCAACACACATCTTATAAATGTCTTCCGCTGATTTATCAATTAAATAATCCGCATCACTTATAACAATATTTATATGATTACCTTTATTAAATATCCAATGAACCGGGGAATCAATTAATCCGTAAAACTGCTCTTTCAATGGATTATTTTTTAGCCAAATGTGGATGTTTAGAATTGATGAATATTCAAATTCAATCTTTTCATCTAAAAATAATTCCGGATAAATATTATTAAAAGCATAAAATGGAACTGCTGATATCACATAATCGAAATCTTTATAAACTTCATCTGCTGTTTTAATCTCAACAATTTTATTATCAGAAATTTTAGACTCCTTAACAGAAGATGATACTTTAATTCTCCCACCATTTGATTCAATAAATTCTTTTGCATTTTTTACATAAGCATCGCTTAAACCATTTTTTGGTAAAATAATTGTTGAGGCAAAATTCCCGTTAAAAAATATTTTCATCAAAATTTCCCTGAACATAAAAGCAGATGCTTTATCGATGTTTGTATTCAAAGCACCAACAGCAATAATTTCCCATAATGATTTTATTGTATCATCACTTTGTTTTTCTTCTTTAAGCCAATCCCTAATATTTTTATTTAATAATTTTTGATGAGATATAAAAGGAAGTTTAATTACAAATCTTAAAAGCGATAATCTGTCTTTAAAAGCAATTGCATTAAAATTGAGCAGTGCGAATAATAAGTTGAATGGATAAAGTGATGTAAAGGATTTCAATCTTACAAGCTTGCCCGCTTGAGTTAAGAAATTTATCCTTAAGCTTTTTTGATATATAAAATTTTCTTTCGCACCGATGAGCTTGAGAAAATTAATCGTATCAAAATAACAACCCATCAATATATGCTGACCATTATCAATAACATCGGTAGATTTCTGTTCGGTAAAGGAGTATGCTCTGCCGCCAAGTTTAGGAGTGGATTCGAGAAGTGTTACTTTAATGTTTTGTTTTGTCAGGTATGCTGCAGAAGCAAGTCCCGCTATTCCTCCCCCGATAACGACACAATGCTTCATCAGTAAACTAAACTATACTTTGCCCAAACTCCCAATGATATCCATATCTTTTCTAATTTGGAGGCTTTAACATCATTGCTATAAACATCATAATCAGCATCAACAATTTTATCGAGTATTCTGCTGTAGATATGCTGCATTGCACGTGCTGCAAACATCTTACCTTTATCATCCAGGTTTAAGCATTCTGTTGCCTTATCAAAATAATATCTGGCACGGTTAACTTCATATCTCATCATCATCTTAAAATTTTCGTTGTAAGTAAGATTTAGGAGATCTTTTTCAGAGTAGTTAAATCGCTTTAGATCTTCTTTGGGCACATAAATACGCCCTGACTCGGCATCCTTTTTTATATCGCGCAAAATGTTAGTGAGCTGCAATGCAACACCAAGGTTTACTGCAAAATCTTTTGTGGATTCGTGCTTGTACCCAAATATTTCAATACACATCAATCCTACTGTTGAAGCAACACGGTAACAATATAATTGTAGATCATCAAAAGTTAAATATCTGTTTCTCTGCAAATCCATTTCCATCCCTTTTAATAACTCGAAGAATGGCTGAACGGGAATATTGAATTTCTTTATTATTGATGAAAGTTTATTCAGTAGCGGAAAATTCGACGTGCCATGTAAAGCTTTTTCAAGTTCAACTCTCCATTTATGAAGGTT
>JBATTD010000050.1:0-5924 GCA_049670345.1 Ignavibacteriaceae bacterium | reverse complement strand
GAGTAACTGATTTTGTTGAGGGTAAATTTTCTCAGCAGCTTCCAAGCACATCATATATCCCTGGCTTAACCTCTGTTAGACTGGATAAAGAATTGCCATCATATATTACACAGCGAATCAAGAAGGCACTATTTGTCTTTAATAAAAAAATGAACGGATATTATACTGAGGAGGCGCAGATTGTTGCCGCAGAAACCAGAACAAGCTCACCCATTAGAATTCCGCGAAATAAAATTTCTTTAATGCACGAAGACATAAAAGGGCTGTTTCCATCTGGCGAAGGTGCGGGTTATGCAGGAGGAATTGTTTCCGCTGCAATAGATGGTGAGAATTGTGCAGATGCTGTGTCCCGGTATTTTAAAATTATATAGATATGCTATATCTTAAAGATATAGCATATCTAAAATGCTGATCACTTTAATAAAATCATTTTCTTAGATTGAATAAAATTACCTGATTTTAAAACATAAATATAAACACCACTAGGCAGATTTACGCCGTTGAAAGACATTTGATAATTGCCGGTTTGTTTGATTTCATTAACTAAAGTTGCAACAACCTCTCCCAAAGAATTAATTATTTGGAGACTTACAAATCCATCATTGCCAACCTGGTATTTTATATTTGTATTTGGATTGAACGGGTTTGGATAGTTTTGTTCAAGTTTATACTCAAAGGGAATATGCAAGTCTTCGAATCCTGTTGTACTTGGAAAGAATCTGTAAATTCTATCGGGACCAAATGTAACTACATACAATTCATTATTTTCATCTACACCAAAAGAAGTTACAGAACCGGGAGCAGTTAATAGTGTTTGGTTATCAGGCGGTGTAATACTATCGTATTCGAGTGACCAAATAGTACTTGTACAATAGTCCGCATAAATATATTTTCCTGCTAGTTCCGGTATGCCTTGACCACGGTAAACATAGCCGCCAGTTACGGAACATCCCAATGAGTGGCTATATTCCCAAATAGGATTAATGTACTCCGGATAGTTGCACCCGCTGGTATTATATGGGTGGGTTCCTTCGTAACAGCGCCAGCCATAATTTTTTCCGTTTTCGATAATATCAATTTCTTCCCATTGATTTTGTCCGACATCGGCTGACCATAACCATCCGGTAACAGGATCGAAACTATTTCGCCACGGGTTACGCATACCCAATGCATAAATTTCTTTTACAACACTTCCGGTACTGTCTGCAAATGGATTGCCAGGAGGAATGGCATATTCTAAACCGGGATCCTGGTTATCAATATCGATTCTTAGAATCTTTCCAAGAAATGTTACGATGCTTTGACCATTATTTTGTGGATCACCACCCGAACCGCCGTCACCCGTTCCGATGTATAAATATCCATCATCAGGTCCGAACCCAATCCATCCTCCGTTATGGTTTGAATACGGCTGATCGAATGTTAATAATATTAATTCAGTGTTTTTATCAGCAGAATCAGAATTTTCAGACGATACCTGGAATCGGGAAATTCTTGTTTTAAGCGGATTTGAAACCGTGTAATTAACATAAAAGTATCCGTTATTTTCGTAATCAGGATGGAAAACCAAACCGAGTAATCCCATCTCGCCGCCAGCAGACACACTGTCTGTAATGTTAAGATAAGTTTTTAATGATGTTGCAGAGGAAGAATTTGGGAATACTTTTATTATGCCAGCACGCTCAGCAACAAAAATTCTGTTTGTACCATCACCTGAATTTTGAAGATCAAGCGGATCGTTAAATGATAAGTTTGGAAACGCATCTTCCAGTGTAAACTGTGCGCTTACATTTGACGCAATCAATAACGAAATTGCAAATGATAGTACTAACTTATATCTAATTATTTTTTTCCTGCTTGTTTCTATTAATTGTCTTTTAAATATTTATAAGACTGCTGCTGAATTTTGTCAGATCATAACCGGATTCTTCAGCAAGCCACTTTAAGTTTTTTGCCGATAGAAAACTACCTTTAATTGAATTTATTAACTCTCTCTCTAAATCCTGCTTAGTTAATTTCTTTTTCGTGATTCCCTTTTTAGTATTTCTATCTTTTAGATTATTAAGGATTTTTTTGTATGATGAAAATGATAGGATAACAATTAACTGGAACAACCATTCAACTAAGTTCTCAAACTTTTCTTTATTGAAATAAGTGATAGCATCAAACTTATTTATATTCAAAAAGTTACTTACGTTTTCATTTATAAGTAATTCAGAAAAATGTATTTTATTTAATGGTGAACGATATTTCTTAACCTGAGTTTTGTCTTCTTTCTTTTTCTTCTTAATCTTTATTTTAATACTTTTCAACTCATTATTAAAAACGATCAACGATTTAATTAGTTGAGTGATTACACGAGCTTGATCTTCTGCTGCATGTTGAGTTAAAATATGAGTTAATGGTTTAGCAAGAAGTAATTCATCAAAACTAATTAATTTACTTGTAGTGTGGTTTGTTAGTAAACTATCAAGCGTAAGGAAGGTTGAGTAAATACAAATTTCAACATTACTTTCATTTTTTACATTCAGAGGTAAAATGGTTTCAGCATCCTTCATCCACAGGGGAATTGTTTTTCTTTTATTGTAACGCCACCACAGTTCATAAAAATCTTTTACATTTTCTAATATTTCAAATAACGATTTAGATTCAACATCATCCTCAACTATTTTCTTACTATACTTAATGGTTTCATTCATTAAGGATGACAATCCACCTTGTATTGATGGTGAAATTTCTGGACTATTCTTTTTCTCTCGTGTTTTTTCTTTCGCTTCCAATTGAAAAATATAATTCTCTATGTCGCGGATATTCGGCGGAGCTAAAAATTCTTCCAACGCACCGTGAAGCGGTATCAATTCCATTTCAAGCAAAGCTTCATCAATAGATGCCACACCTTTACCGTTCAGGTGTTCAAATAATTTTTTATATGAACCTGCTTCATCGTATACTTCTCTGAAATTAATGCAAATTCTGTATTGATATCCGAACAACTTTATTTTAATCCCGTATCTGGTTACTTCTTCTCCCGATAAAAGAAATTGTAATTGTGTTCTGTGGTCTGTGTAAATGTAGTAGTGGAATGGATCAGCTTTAAAGTTAAGTATAGCAGCAATGTCTCTGGCAGGTTTAATTTTACCATTTGTTGATTTTGGATTTGAATATTTGATTCGTCCATCGCAAGTTTCGTATGAGTTATTGTAAATTACAAGAGCAGTTTCGTTTCCGGATTTATTGCTGTACACAAAAACGTCTTCATTCAATTGTTCGTTTGTGTTTATATAATCATAAAGTTCAAAGTTTTCAACCTGGCTGAATAGATGACGCATTTTCAATAAAGGAAAAATTTCTTTTTTATGTCTCCAAACAAGATGATCATCAATTACTTCGTTATAATAAGCCCGTTTGTATTCCATACCGTATTTTTCAGCAAACCCCTCAATTTGTCCATGACCAAACATTGGAAGCCCCGGCAAAGTAACCATCATAACAGCGACACCAAAATATTTATCGCCTTTGCCAAATTGGTTAACTGCGGTTTCTTCGTCAGGATTGCTCATAAAGTTAACGTAACGTTTTAATATCTCAGGATTAAACTCGAGTGTGTTGGTTATTAGTTTTCTATACTTGTCATTTTCTTCCTTCATTAGCATATGCATAAAGGCACTGTTGTAAACACGGTGCATTCCTAAAGTTCTTACAAAGTATCCTTCCATAAGCCAGAATGCTTCGGCAAGCAGCAAGGTATTGGGCATCTCTTCATTTATTCTATCAACAACTTCTCTCCAGAATTCAACGGGCATCTGTTTATGAAATTCTTCTTTGGTGATAGAATAATCGGACCGCGATGGAATAGCTCCACCTTTTCCCGGTTCGGGGAACCATAATCGCTGGTAGTGCTTCTGTGTTAGGGTCATAGCTGCATCAAACCGAATGATAGGTGTTTTTTGTGCAACGTGTTTTATTGTTTGAATGAGAGCTTCTCTTACTTCCGGATTCAGTAGGTTTAATTGAGCAGTGTCATTCCATGGCATGTTTGTACCGTCGTTGCCATGGTATATATAAACTTTTTCTCCGGTATAGTTGTCTTTTCTTTCAAACACTACTGCAGCATCTTCGCGTGTATAGTATTTATCTTCAATTCTCATCTCAACGCGTTCATCATCAGAAAGATTGACACCTGAGTAGGAGTAATTGTGATAAGGTGGAATACTTGTGCGAATAAAATAATCCGGTTTTTCAGTTACCCATTTTGAATAAATTCCGGTATGATTAGGTACCATATCACTCGCTAATTTTATTCCTCGTATTCCAGCACGATACTTAAGATCATTAAACGCATCTTCACCACCAAGTTCGTTTGCTATAACATAATCATATAAGGAATAAGCAGAAGCAGCAGCTTCGGGATTGCCTGTTAATTGTTTTATTTTTTTACTTGCACTGCTTCTCTCCCATATCCCAATTAACCAAAGTGAAGTAAAATTCCACGATCTAAGAGTATCCAATTCTGCATCCGGAATTTCATTAAGCCTTTTAATATCGTATCCATATTTTTCTGAAAGCTGATGCATCCACACATAAATATTTTTAGCTGTCATCACAACTTCCGGCATCCAATGTGTGTCATCGGTAAATCGTTCGGTTTCAGCTAAACCGATCGTAGAATCTTTATCTTTACTTAATGATTTTAGTTCATCGGTTTCGTGATCGTATTCAGGAACAGGAGGAGTTGCTTTTTCACCGCCGCCATGTTTTACAAATAGTTTGTAATCTTCTCTAATCAAATCCGTACCTTTAAGCAGTTTGCTTAAAAGTTTATCATCAATTATCAAACCCCACGCATTTTTTATAAATAGAAGCTGCTCTTCCAAATTATACGGGCTGCTTTGTATTGGTTTACGAAGCAATGAAAACAGATGTAATCCACCAAATCCAGTTGGTTTTTCGTTATCGAAAAATTCTTCTGTTCTTTTTATAACTTCATTATAAGAAGTATTTTCTTTTAAGATTTTATCTGAAAATAATTCATTTAATCTTGCGGCAGCAGGATTAGTATTTTCAAAGTGCAAAATGATTAACTCTTCGAGGATCATTTCCTTGTTCGATTTATTTCCGGTCTTTCCATTAAGATATTCTTCGGGCTTAGTTTCTCCTCTGTAAACATCAAGCGTCGGAAACTCTTCAACGAATTTGAGGAGAACTTTATTTAGTGTTTTTTCGCTGAGCGCTGATTTAAGAAAATCGATGCTTCGTTTGATTACACCAGGATATTCCTTTTGTACATAGGCATTTATTAAATAATGATAAACCTCATGTAAAATACCTAATGCATTTATCTCTCCGGCTGTAGTGAACTGATCATAAGCACCTTCATTTTTTCTAACCTCATTAATCTTATCTGATATATATCGTGCAGCTTGAGAATTTACAATAATTAAATTACCGTTTAATGAATAAAATGATTCATCAAACTTGTATTTCATTCTTGTAGATTTAGATATGTGGAAATCGTGAATGACCATATCGAAATTATATGCTCTAAATAAGGTTAAGATAGTTTTAAATTATAAAGAAGACAAGTATTTAAGTGCAATATTCAATTGAATATTGATACTAAAATGTTGAATTATAAAATCAATTTAAGGGTAATAAAATAAAAATAAAAAATATATCTGATTTAAGTGTGAAACGAGTCCCGATTGAGCTTGGACGAGTTCATTATATATAAAAAATCTATTACAAAACGTTAATCACCGGGTCGAGTGAAAAGCAAGAGTTGAACCAACCCAAGATTTATTTTTATTGAAATCCACTCCCATCATTTTTCCTTTGCTCATTCTTACAAGGTTATTTACAAGCATTGGTTTCTCATCCCATAAAAACATCATCCTTATTTCTACTTTTGAGTTTTCATCAGGTGT
>JBATTD010000049.1:0-6878 GCA_049670345.1 Ignavibacteriaceae bacterium | reverse complement strand
TTAGCTAGCATATTAGTTACAACGATATGTTACTGAAATTTTTACAATATACTGTTTGTAATCTAATTTAAATCAGGTGAGGTCTTATGAAAAGGTTTAAAACTATCCTTCTGTTTTCCCCGGCACTTTTATTCTTATTAGTAGTCTGTAATGAAAACCCGGATCCCACATCGAGTAACAATAATGTTAAAGGTACTTTTGCAATAACTAACGCTTTTTTAATAGATGGTTCCGGTTCTAATCCGATTCCAAATTCTATTGTTATCATTCATGATGGATTAATTCAATCGGTAGGAACGAACTCATCTTTAGATATACCTTCCGGGGTAGAAATAATAGACCTCCAGGGATCCTATATTTTGCCGGGATTAATGAACACACATGTGCACAGCGGATATGTTGAAAATAACCTGAAAGAGTGGGCGAATTCCGGAGTTACGACAGTGCGCGATATCGGGAATTTAAGTAGTTCTCCGGCGGCAGGTTTTTCCACAAGGAACTCACTTTTAATTGATAATAAAAATGCCAGGCTGGTTGCTGCCGGACCATTAGTAACCACAGTGGGAGGTTATGGAAATTATCCGGTGGCATCTCCTTTTGATGCCCAACTAAAAACCAATGGACTTATAAGTGCAGGAGCCGACCTAATTAAAATTGCAATTGAAGATAATCTTCAGGGACGAAACTGGCCTATGCTGTCTATGGATGAAATTAAAATGATTTGCCAGACAGCACACAATAGAAATAAACGAGTTGCTGCTCATATAAGTCGGGCTGCCCACCTTTATATGGCCATTAAGGGCGAAGTGGACGATGTTGATCATATGGTAATTGATACTTTGCCCGACTCGCTTATTACTTTAATGATTCAAAAAGATATATACTGGGTACCAACACTAGAACTCTGGGCAGGTGTGAGTGATATGTTTTCTATTAATTGGATTGAGATAGCAAAATCCAATCTTCACAGATTTGTTCAAGCCGGAGGTAAAGTTGCCCTGGGTACTGACTACGATGGATATGTAACCCCTTTCGATTTGGGAATGCCTATAACCGAGATGAAGCTAATGCAAGAAGCAGGAATGACCCCTATGCAAATTATTATTGCCGGAACTATTAATGCTGCTAGTGTTTGTGATTTAGAAAATGACCTGGGGACAATTGAAGCAGGCAAAATTGCTGATATAATTATTGTAAAGGATAATCCACTTGAAGATTTGGAATCTTTTTTGAATGTTCAAATGGTTATCCATAATGGAGAGATAATTATGGATTAGTAATCTACGATTAGATTAATAGCCCAATTCAATTCTTTGGCAACTCGAATCTAAAAACCACGCCTATGTTATTAAGAAGGGATAGAAAAAGGATTTTTAGATTCATAAATGTTATGTGAAATAAATTATTTATTACCTCTCATCATAAATAGCCATTAAATTATTGGAATAATGCAAACTATCTTTTAATTTATTGAAGATTTTATTCTAATTTATATAATAATTCTTCATGCAGTCATTCAATGATTTAATTACCAAATCACCCATTCTTTAAATCAATTTAGAGTCACCAATATGCAAAAGTTAATTACTTCAATCGCTTTCGGTTTATTATTACTATTCCCATCAACAATAACAGCACAAAATAATTCAGAACCGGATTCACTTAAAAACATTTCACTTTCAGGTTTATCTTTTAGGAGCATTGGCCCTGCAATAACGGGTGGAAGAACTATAGATATTGCAGTTAATCCATTTAATCATAGCGAATATTTTATTGCATCAGGTCACGGTTCATTATGGAAAACAACAAACAGCGGTATAACCTTTTCTCCTGTTTTTGATGGCAATAAATCTTATGCAATCGGTTCGGTTGAGATTGATCCAACTAATCCAAATATAATATGGGTAGGAACAGGTGAGAACAAAAATCAGAACAACGTTATTTACGGCGATGGCATTTACAAAAGTGAAGACGGGGGAAAAAGCTGGAAAAATATGGGTATCAAAAATTCGGAACACATTGCAGGCATTGCAATCGATCCTAACAACTCAAATATAGTTTACGCAGCGGCAATGGGTTCATTAAGAAATGCCGGGGGCGACAGAGGTATTTACAAAACAACAGATGGTGGTAAAACCTGGGAAAATGTTTTAGAGATAAGTGAATACACGGGCTGCTATGAAGTTCACATGGATCCCAGATATTCTAATATTTTATATGCATCTGCGCATCAGCGAATGAGAAATTTGTACACTGGAGTTTACGGCGGAACTGAAAGCGGAATTTACAGAAGCCTGGACAGCGGGGTAACATGGGAAAAAATGAAAAGCGGATTACCTTCTGAAGATGTAGGTAGAATAGGATTGGCAATTTCACCCGTTAATCCTGATGTACTTTATGCAATAGTTGAAGCAACAAAAGATGATAAAGGAATTTACAAAAGTGTTGATCGCGGAGTAAGCTGGACAAAGCAGAATAGTTACATTTCATCTTACCCGTTTTATTTCCAAAAGTTATATTGCGACACAAAGGATGTAAACCGGGTTTACAGTGATGATGTTTTTATCCAGGTTACAAACGATGGAGGAAAAACCTGGAGCAATCTTGGTGATGATAAAAAACATGTAGATAATCATGCAATATGGATTTGTCCTGAAAATAACAATCATATAATTGCCGGTTGTGATGGCGGTGTTTATGAAACTTATGATAAGGGAATGAACTGGGATTTTAAAGCTAACATCCCGATTACAGAGATTTATAAGATCACTACCGATAACGATGAACCATTTTATAATGTTTATATCGGGACACAGGATAATAACAGCCTGGGTGGTCCCTCAAGGACAATTAACTCAAGCGGGATTATGAACCAGGATTGGTATTTTACAAATTCGGGTGATGGGTTTGAAACACAGGTGGATTGGAAAGATCCCAATATAATTTATGCACAATCTCAAGTTGGAGGATTGGTTCGCTTTGATAAAAGAAGCGGAGAAAATCTTTTCATCAAACCGCAGGATTTTGCAGATACAGCTTACCGTTTTGATTGGGATGCAGCATTATTAATTTCTCAACACGATAACAAAAGATTATACTTTGGCGGCAACAAAGTTTTACGCAGTGATGATCAGGGAAGCACGTGGATTGAAATCAGTCCCGACCTTACACGCGGAGTACCAAAAGAGATGCAGAAATTAATGGGAAAAAGCTGGAGTATCGATCAGCTTGTGCGCAAAGGTAGTATGGCACAAATCGTAACAATTGCAGAATCTTCTCTCGATGAAAATATTTTATTTGTTGGTTCGGGTGATGGGTTACTTCATTTTACAACTAATGGTGGAACTAACTGGCAAAAATCATCTCTTGCCGGTTTACCTGAGTATGCACGAGTTCATCATATAATTGCATCCCGGTTTGATAAGCTGGTTGCCTATGCAGCATGTCATAATTATGTTGGCGGCGATCGCAATCCATATCTATACAAAACTACAGATGGGGGAAAAAATTGGTTCAAGATAAATAATAATCTTCCGGATGAAGGATGTACTTATTCTATTGCTGAAGATCATGTTGAAAAGAATCTATTATTTGTTGGTACTCAGTTCGGAGTTTACTTTACGAACAATGGTGGTGATGAATGGATTCCTTTTAAAAACGGAATGCCACCGGCAACAGTAATGGACCTGGATATTCAACGGAGAGAGAACGACCTTGTTGTTTCAACTTTTGGAAGAGGAGTTTACATATTAGATGATTATTCACCTATGCGTTACTTATCTACAGAAACATTAAAGAAAGAAGCAGAGATATTTCCAATAAAAGATGGTCTCATGTTCGTCCCTGCAAATCCATTTGGGTTTAGAGGTGTGGGATTCCAGGGTGCAAGTTTTTATGCTGCCCCAAACCCTGAAGTAGGTGCTGTATTTACTTATTACTTGAAGGATGAAATCAAATCGTTAAAAGAAAAAAGAAGAGAAGCCGAAAAGGAAACACTTGAAAAAAGTGAAGACATAAAATATCCTCTTTACGAACATCTGAAAAAAGAACAGGAAGAACCTGATGCATATTTACTTTTTACTATAACGGATGAGCAGGGCAACGTAGTGAGAAAAATTAAAACCGATCCTAAAAAAGGAATTAACAGAATTGTTTGGGATTTCAGGCACAATACTTTTACTCCAATATCGCTTGAACCTTTTGATGATACTGTTCCGTGGAATGAACCTGATAAGGGTTATATGGCAGTGCCCGGCAATTATAATATTTCGCTAAGTAAATTTGAAAATGGAATTTTTACAGAAATGGTTGCACCGAAGCAGTTTATCTGCAAACCATTAGGAAATACAAGCCTGCCTGCGGAAGATAAACTTGCATTGGATGCCTTTAATAAAAAAGTGGCAGAGTTAACAAGAGCAGTTACCGGGGCAGATTCTTATCGTAAAGAGATGGTTAACAAACTATCTTACTTTAAAAAAGCAACGATTGAAACCGCAAATCTACCGGAAGACACATACAACAAAATATTAAATGCAGAAATAAACCTGGAAGAACTTAACCGACAATTAAATGGAGACAGATTACGAAGCAGGTATGAAGGTGCATCACCAAGTTCTATAAAAGACCGGGTAGATTTAATAACAGGTGCTTTGTGGAATACAACTGCGGCGCCAACAACAACATTTACAAAATCTTATGATGATGCAGCAAACAAGTTTGAGGATGTTTTAGTTTTTCTTAAATCTATAGATGATGAAATAAAACAAATTGAGCAAATTTTAGAACAGCACGGTGCACCTTACACACCGGGAAGATTTCCTGAGTGGAAGCAGAATTAATAAAATAATGTTTTTTAACCTTGGTTTAGTTAATGCACTATGAACTTAAAACAGTTGCTACTTTTGAGTACGCCCATTTTGCACATATTGCAAAAACTAAGCTGGAATCGGAAGACGTTGAGTGTTATATTTTTGATGAATATACATCATCAATGAATTGGTTCTTTAACAATGCGATTGGGGGAATAAAATTAAAAGTAAGGGAAGAAGAATACGACAGAGCATTAATAATTCTAAATGAAAACGTTGAAATAGAAAATGAAGATGCTGAAATAATCTGTCCTGAATGTAATTCTAAAGAAATTAAGGATGAAAGAGTTTCTAAAAAATTCGCTTACATCTCAATTCTTCTTTTAGGATTCCCATTACTTTTTTCAAAAAGAAAATACGAATGTAAACAATGTGGTTTTAAATGGAATAAAACAAATTGAATTAATTTTAGAACAGCATGGTACACCTTCATGCCGGGAAGATTTCCCGGGTGGAGGAAGGATTAAAATATCAAAATAAATTTGCTTTTAATTACTTCATAAATTATCCATTAAAATGTAATTTGCAGTAACAGCACATTGTGTTTATTAACATATGGCGGTAAGTTTTTAAAAAGACGGATTTTTAATTTAGATAGTTAATGACAATAGAGTCCATTATAGCGCAATATGATTTTAATTTAGAGTACGCAAAAGCTCTTGTTAATGATCTCACGGGCGACCAAATGACTATTATTCCTGCAACCGGGCTTGATAACCATCCAGCTTTTACACTTGGGCATTTAGTTTCCGGCAGTGCATTATTAGCGGAGGATTTAGGAGCTGCATTTGAAATGCTGGAGGATTGGGTAGATTTATTTTTACGTAAAGGACCAGGTGATCCAAGAAAACCAGACCTCGATAAAAGTAAATACCCTTCTAAACATTTATTGTTAAGGGAATTGGAAAGCCAACATAATAAGGTTAAAATGCTTTTGAATAATCTTGACGAAAGGAAATTAAGTGAAATTATTAAATGGCGGTTCAGTAATTATATGCCGACTTTACTCGACATTATAGTATTTATGTGCATAAATCATGAGGCAATGCATTTAGGACAACTTGCCGCCTGGCGACGTGCGATGGGTCTAACCTCTGCTCTTGGGACACTTTAATGATAATATCAGCATAACACAAACAAAGAATAAATATCATTTAAACAATCATTTATTCAGAACGTTAACCTCCAACATTTTTATCTTCAATCCCATGATAAGATCATTTTAGCAGTTGCCGTAAAATTACCAGCTTGTAACTACGCTTTAATTAGTCTACTTTAGGACGTCCTGCAGAAGAAAATTAAGATATAAGTGAACTTCACAAAAAACCTCATCATCTAGTCCTAACTTTTTATACAGAGTCAGTCAAACCGGCACAGAATATCCTGCCTGCATGTAGGAAAATTCATTTTCTGCTGCCGTATTATTCTTAACGAATTTATAAGGAAAACAAAATGAATATTTACGTAGGCAACTTAGCCCAAAATGTACAGGAAGAAGATCTTAACACTCTTTTTTCCACGCATGGTAAGGTAGACAGTGTTAAGATTATCCGCGATATGGTTACCCAGATATCAAAGGGATTCGGTTTTATTGAAATGCTTGTAAAAGATGAAGCACAAAAAGCGCTTGATGTGCTAAACTCTTATGACCTTAAAGGAAAGAGACTTGTTGTTAACGAAGCCAGACCAAAGAAGGAAAGAGGAAGCAACGAAAGAAGATATTAATTCTTAACTTCTTTTAAATATTTTAAAACCGCAGTATTATGGGCCTGTAACCAACCGATGCAGACCTGAAGTTCAAAACCTCTAAAGAAAATGAACTGCTCATCACAGAAGAACACTGGCATAAAAATAAGGGGATATATTTCAAAAAAATTTCTTCACTTTGAAGTAATAAATAATGGCAACCTAATTCTAAAGTGAAACATACAACGAAGATAAAAAGAGAGAAAAATGTCCAGAGAAAAAGAAGGAAAAGAAAAATCAGGTAAAAAGGCGCCTGCAAAAAAC
>JBATTD010000048.1:0-1868 GCA_049670345.1 Ignavibacteriaceae bacterium | reverse complement strand
TGCTTCTTCTACAGATGCACAAGCATGTACAACGGTGGAATGATCTCTTCCACCAAAATGCAGCCCGATCGTTTTTAGCGACGCATTGGTCATCTCTTTTGATATATACATTGCAAGCTGTCTTGCCTGAACAATTTCTTTTTTCCGTGTCTTATCACGAATTTTATTCTCTGCAATATTAAGATGGTTACATACTGTTTTTGTGATTGATTCGATGTTAATGTTATTTATTTTTCTGTTGGTTCCGATTTCCTTAACTGTTTTTTTTGCTAAATCAAAAGTTATTTCTTTGGAATTTAATGAAGCATTTGCAAGAAGTTTAATAAGGCATCCTTCAAGCTCTCTAATATTCGAGGTAATGTTTGATGCAATGTAATCAAGAATTTCCGAAGAAACCGTCATACCGAAAGTTTCGGCTTTATTTCTTAAAATGGCAATTCGTGTTTCTAGTTCGGGCGGCTGAATATCGGCTGTAAGACCCCACTGAAAACGGGATATTAATCTTTCATCCAATCCTTTAAGATTTTTAGGCGGCTTATCACTTGTAAGGATTATCTGTTTTTTTGATTGATGCAGCATGTTAAAAATGTGGAAAAATAAATCCTGCGTTTTTTCCTTACCAATCAGAAATTGAATATCATCAATAATAAGTACATCCATACTCCGGTAAAAACCGGAAAACTCGTTTACCCGGTTTGCCTGGATAGATTCAACAAATTCAACAGTAAAAATATCGGTGGATAAATAAATTACTTTCTTATCGGGAAACCCCTTTGCAATTTCATTACCAATTGCCTGAATAAGATGTGTTTTACCAAGCCCTACTCCGCCGTAAACAAAAAAAGGATTGAAAGATGTTCCCCCTGGATTATCGCTTATGGCTCCTGCAGCAGCCCTTGCAAGCTGGTTACCTTCTCCGGTAATAAAATTATCAAACGTGTAGCGTGTGTTTAAGAAAGATTCAAAATTATGATTTACTTTTGGTTTTTCCTTTATAATGTGCTCATTGTAAGATGTCTTCGAAGAATTGCCGAGCAAATTTTCATCTTCTCCTGTTTCTTCATCAATTATATAAGTTAGTTTTGCTTCGGGTCCTATTATTTCTATAATTGTTTTGTTTATCAGTAAATTATAATGTTCGTCTATCCATTCCCAGAAAAACCTGCTTGGAAGTTCGACCTTAAGAGTGTTATTTGATAGTTGAATCGGCTTTATTGGAAGAAACCATGTATTATAGGTCATCTGTGTAACATTTTCCTTAATTTTCCCCAGGCATTTTTTCCAAACTGCGGAGTAGTCGATTGCCATTGTGCTCTCTGAAAATTCTGAAATCATAATTAGTTATCCACAGATTAAAACTTTAGTAAATATGCATTTATTAAGAAATTAGATGTATTTTGCTAACCCAATCGGAGGTTATGCACAACTTGCCAACATAAGCCGGGGCACGCTAAGCGCTTAAAGATAATCAAATTAGAGGGATTACTTAAAATTACACACAAAATAATTTTTAAAATCCCAAATTGTTGTCAAAAAAAGAATGTGAAACGTTTTCACAAAGTCGGGTTATCAACAACTTGTCCACATTAATTTGGGCGCCCTGTACTAACTAAAAAATAGAAAGTATTTGGTTAGATTGCAAATTAATTAGAGGAAAAAATGAAATTTATATTTATATTTTTTCTTTAACCATTTTGACCTGCTAATTTGCTTGAATTAATGGAAATATGCTGTTAAATTTGTAATCTTTTTTAAATGAAAATAATGAACCCGAGGTAATAATGAAAAGAACGTATCAACCGAGCAATAGAAAAAGAAAAAACAAGCATGGTTTTAGAGAAAGAATGAGTACAAAAAACGGAAGAAAG
>JBATTD010000047.1:0-9187 GCA_049670345.1 Ignavibacteriaceae bacterium | reverse complement strand
CTTGTTTGAGCCATTGCTTCAATTATTAATACTCCCGGCATTATCGGGTTACCAGGAAAATGGCCCTGGAAAAATGGTTCATTCATAGTAACAGATTTTACACCGACTGCTCTTTTATCCATTTCTAATTCAATTATTTTATCCACTAAAAGGAATGGATAACGGTGAGGAAGAATTCGTTCAATTGCTGCAGCATCGAAAATAACTCCTTCTTTTTTTACAAGCTGAAACTTCTTCACCAGTTTTTTCTGCTGATAAAGCTTTCTTATCTGCCTGGCAAACTCAACATTTGCTTGATGACCCGGCCGTGCTGCCAATATTTGTGCTTTAACTGGTGCACCAATAAGAGCGAGATCCCCTATCAAATCAAGCAGTTTATGTCTTACCGGTTCATTTTTATGACGAAGTTCTTTATTGTTTAATATGCCTTTCTCGCCAAGTTTAAAATCTTCCTTAACTCCAATTTTTTTCCCTAACGCTTTCAGTTCATCATCCGTAGAATCGTGATCGACAATAACAACAGCATTATCAAGGGCTCCACCTTTTATTAATCCCTGGTTTGCAAGATCTTCAACCTCGCTCAGAAAACAAAATGTCCGTGCATCAGCAAAATCCTTTACAAATTCTTTTTCAAGATCGAATAAGCCTGTATGCTGGCTGCCTAATGCAGGGTTTTGATAATCTACCATTACCGTTAATCTGTAATCATCAAGCGGAAGAGCAACTATATCTATATCATTTTCCTCATCATGAAACGTAACTGTTTTATCTATAACCAGGTAATCTTTTGGTGCATCCTGTTGTTCGAAGCCGGCTTTTTGCAAAACTTTTACATAGGGCATTGCACTGCCGTCGCCCACAGGAGGTTCAATTCCATCAATTTCTATAATGATGTTATCTATCTGCAGTCCCGCAATTGCAGCGAGAACATGTTCTATGGTGTGAACTTTTGCTTCGCCAATTCCTATAGTAGTACCTCTCGATACATCAATTACATTGTCAGCAATCGCTGGAATTTCAGGTTTACCACCGAGGTCTGTACGGATGAAACGAATACCATAGTTTTCGGGTGCCGGCTTAAAAGTCATTTTACACTCGGTACCGGTATGCAAACCAATCCCCGCCATTGATATAGATTTTTTTAGTGTTATTTGTTGTTCAAGCATAGGGTGATAATTTAAATGATTAAATTTTTAATTCAATATAAAATGATGGAAAAGATAGCAAGATGATGAAAGAATAACAATTAAAAATCGGTTGAACAAATTTGTGTTCGGCACTGAATTTTATTGCTCATTACCTGTTTGTCCCTTTAGTTTTTTTATTTCCTTCTCAATTTCGTTAATTCTTTCAATAGAGCCAGGAAGGTTTTTTATATGAGCTTCTATTCGGTATGCAGTTTTTATTTCTTTCGCCGGTGCGCCAAAATAATAACCCGCTGCTGTAATTGATTTGCCAACACCTGATCTGGCAAGAAGAATTACATTATCTGCTATTTTAATATGACCTGCAATACCAACCTGTCCGGCTAAAATACAATTACTTCCAATTTTAGTACTTCCGGAAATTCCACATTGTCCAGAAATAACAGTGTTTTCACCAATAGAAACATTGTGTGCAATCTGAACAAGGTTATCGATTTTTGATCCACGCCCAATAATAGTAGAGCCAACTGCTGCACGATCAATAGTAGTGTTTGCACCAAGCTCTACATCATCTCCTATAATTACATTACCAATTTGCGGTACTTTTTGATAAATACCTTTTTCATCGGGATTAAATCCAAATCCATCTGACCCGATTACAACACCCGGATGGATAATTACCCGTTTACCGATTTTACAATCTTCTCTTATACTAACATTTTGAAATACGATTGTTTCATCACCAACTTCAACGTTTTCAAGCAAAACTGTATTGTGAAATAATTTTACGTTGTTTCCGATTTTACAACCTGCTGAAATGACTACGTTCATTCCTAAACTAACACCCTTGCCTATCGAAGCATCTTTATGAATAGTAGCCAGGTCACTAATTCCGTTTAATTTGAAATCGGGTGTAAAGTACTTTTTGATGATTTTCCCAAAAGCTGTATCCGGTGAATCAACTTCGATGTAAGTTATATCATCCCTTGTCTTTTTAAAATCAGGCTTTACCAATATTGCAGAAGCTTTGGTTGATGTAAAATATTCTTCATAGGCTGGGTGATAAAGAAATGTTAATTCCCCTTTATTTGCTTCTTCAATTCTTGCAACTTTCGAAATGCTAATGCTTTCATCACCGGAGATTTTACCCCCGATGAAATGAGCTGCCTCCTTTATTGTAAAGCTCATCCTGTTACTCCAACTGAAGTTGTTCTAAAACTTTGGCAGTAAGGTCATAATCTGATTTTGCATAGAGGAAAATTATATCACCGCTTCTGTCAAACACAAAATCTAGGTCTTCCTCGGCAGCGATTTCCTGAATAACGTTAAAAATTTTATTCTGCAAAGGTTTCATCAATTCATCCTGCTTCTGAAAGAGTTCACCATTGGGCCCAAATTTTTTATCTCTGAAATCAGAGATATTTCTTTCCAGATCAGCCAATTCTTTTTCAGTTTCACTTCTGGTTTGATCGGTCATAACCAAATTTCTTTTATCAAAATCGTTTTTTTTCTTTGTAAACTCAGCTTCTAAATTTCTTAACTCAGTTTGCCAATCCCGAATCATAGCATCCAGTTCTTTCCTGGCATCCTGCACATCAGGCAAATTATCCATAATGGTATCAGAATCGATGTACCCAATTTTTAATTGTGCTAAGAGAGGTGAAGCTAAACAGCCAATAAAGAAAAGAATAAAGATTATTTTTTTCATAACTAATATAAAAAGTGATTATAAATTAAAAAGGTTCCTGCTTATGATAGGAACCTAAGAAAATTCCTGGAAAATATCGTTAGAATTAGTTTCCTCTTTTTAACCGATCGAGCACTTTAAAAGTAATGTCGTATGAACTATCGGCATAAAGAAGAAGAATGTCTCCGCTTTTATCAAAAATGAATTTCATCCCTTCTTCTTTTGCAACATTTTCAATAGCGGCATAGATACTGGTCTTTACAGGTGCGAAAATTTTCTCTTGTTTCTGATAAATCTCACCGTCTGGCTGAGAAAACTTTTGTCTTCTGAATTCAACTATTCTTTGTTCCATCCCAACAATAGTCTGCTGAGCAGCTAATTGCTGATCTTCAGGCATGGTGTTTGCTTGCTGCTGATAATTTGACAACGCCTGTTGATATCCAAGAGTCATTGAATCTAACTGAGCTGACCACAAGTTTGTTAAAGCATCAAGATCGCCTTGTGCTTTAATAGCCGCGGGATACTGAGTAAGAATTATTTGTGAATCAACATATCCGATTTTTTCGCCTTGAGCGAACATCGAAATAGAGCTAATAAACAAAATAGCTGCGATTTTCAATAAGTACTTTTTCACTAATATGTTCCTTTATTTAAATGAATAATATTCTTAACTGTTAAAATCCTTTTCCAAACTGAAAATGGAATAACCACTGGGGATCTCTTCCATCAGTAATTTTCCTATCAAAACCATATCCAAAATCAAATCCAATTAGGCCAATAGGGTTAATAAGTATTCGGGCTCCAAATCCAACAGATCTTCGTAGATCAAAAATATCAGTTTTCTCAAAGCTTTCAAAAACATTTCCGGCTTCGGCAAAAGTAAGAACATAAAGCGGTATAGGTTCAAGTGTAACGGCAAACCTTATTTCCGCTCCAAATTTTGTCATAACACGCCCGCCGATAATTTGACCAAATATATTCCGGGGTCCAACACTTCGATCCTCATATCCTCTTAACGGTACCGTTGCAATTACTAATCCATTACCTCCCATATAGAAAAATTCAAATGGCTGTATCCTGGTTCCTTTAACAATCTCATTCAGGTAACCTAATTCTGCAGTGGTATAGAATACAAGTTTATTTGTATTAAAAAGCGGTTTGTACCATTCTGCTTTAAAAGCCGTCTTCAAATAATCCACATCGCCGGGTAAAAAAGGACCGCCAGAGATTTCCCCGCTAAGTGTAAATATTGAACCTCGTGAGGGAAATATTGGATTATCAATATTTCTTCGGCTTAGAGTTACACCAAGAGTAAACTGATTTGACACACCTTCAGTATAAAAATTCTGTCCGTTAATTACGTTATTATACTGATAACGGAATAGACCCTGAACATAGAAAAAATCATCCGGAAACTTTAATCTCCTGCCAACGCGCAAAGTTGCGCCGGATTGACTTAAATCATAAACATATTGTTGCCTTGTATCGAAAAAGTCTACACCGACAGAAGTTGGCGTATCAAGAAACCACGGTTCTGTAAAACCAATAGTAAAAGTACGATAAACGTTTCCAACACCAAACTGCCAGTTAAAATTAAGTACTTGTCCGCCACCCATCGAAAATGGTTCTGCAATTGAGAAATTAGTTAATGTCACTCCAATTGAACCGCTAAATCCGAAACTGCCACTATAACCTACTGATGCATTAAGGTAATCACTCGATTTTTCTTCCATATTGAATGACACGGCAACAGTGCTGTCGCTTTCAATTTGTGTTCCTATGCCCTGTGGACCGTATAATTTTTCAACATTGAAATACTGAAGATTAGCAAGTTGTTGAACACTTCTGAAAAGTAAACCACGGTTAAAATAATCTCCGGGAATTGTATAAAGTTCTCTTCGTATTACTTTATCCTTGGTTTTGGTATTTCCCAATATATCTACTCTCGATATTCTGAATTGCTTTCTTTCTTCCACCCTGATTAAAATATCCACCGAATCTTCAGCGACCCTAATTTCTTCCGGTAAAAGATTAAAAGTAAGATAGCCGTTATCGAGGTATAATGCAGATACATCTGATTGTTTTTCATTACCTCTTAAGTTTTCCTGAAACTTTTTAAAATCGTAAACATCACCTTTTCTAAATTCCAATCTTTGCGAGAGCATTTGATCCGGGTAAACGGTATTCCCTTCCCAGACTATATTTCTAATTTTATATTGAGGCCCTTCATAAACCCTCATAACTATATCAAGGTCTTTATTATCATTGTAATAAATCAGAGTGTCCAATTTTATTTCCGCATCTCTGTAACCCTCACTGCGGTAGTAATCAACAATCAGCTCCATATCTTTTTTAAAATTATCAGGATTAAATTCATCACTCGACCAAAACTGCCACCAAACTGCCTCGCTAGTTTCATCCATTGCACTTTCAAGATCGCCTTCTTCAAAGCGGGTGTTCCCTACAAAACTGATATTTCTGACTACAACTTCATCTCCTTCTTCAATAGTCATTTTCAGAACAATACGATCTTCTATTCTGCTAATCAAATTGGAGTAGGATCTTTCTCCCGATAAATATTCCACCGGTAACTCATCCGAAAGGTCTTTTTCATTTCTCCAGATTACGGTTATATCATCATCTAGCGTGTCGGCAGAAAAATAGTCGAATCGTTCGATATTCACTGTTGCATTTAAAAATCCCTCTTTTTTATAGAGGTCTAATATTCTACCTTTTAATTTAGATGTTTCCTGAGGTTTTAAAATTGATCCCCTCAGGAAAGTAATTTCCTTTTCGATATCATCTGTATCAATTCCATCATTCCCCTCAACTATTACACGTTCAACTCTCGAATACTCTGATACTTTAATGAGAAGGAATACACCATCAGCAATTTCTCTATCAATAAGTATCTGTATGTCTTCAAATATATTAAGAGCCCAAAGCTGCCTTATAGCATTAAGAGTTTTATCTCCCGGTATTTGAATTTCATCCCCAACTTTTAACCCACTGTTAAGGATAATTGTAGAGGGGTCAGCAGTTTTGTTACCCTCAACCGAAATACCTAGTATTTTATAGGTGGTTGGCTGTTGTGCAATTGCCGTTGCTAAAAAAGAGAAGAAAATAACTATTATAATAAAATTAATTGATTTCCGTAGGGAGACTCTGAACATCCTTAACGCCTTTACTATTCTGAATTTGTTCACTTACTTTGCCGAATCTTCGTTCTCTTTTCTGAAATTCTTTGATTGCATTATAGAGATGCTCCCGTTTAAATTCGGGCCACAGCACATCTAAAATTACAAATTCGCTATATGCAATTTGCCATAGCAAAAAGTTACTTACTCTGAATTCACCGCTGGTTCTAATTAGTAAATCAGGATCGGGTAAATCTCTTGTTGTTAAATTATCAGAAATGATTTTTTCGTCTATATCTTCGGATTTTAATTTGCCCTCTGCAACTTGCTCTGATATACTCTTTACTGCTTTAATTAGTTCCCAACGCCCGCTGTAACTAAGAGCAAGATTTAATGTCATTCTTTTGTTATTCCTGGTTTTTTCAATATCGGTTCTTAACTGCTTTTGTACCTCATCAGGTAAAGAACTTAAATCACCAACAGAGGTGAGTTTGATGTCATTTTCATCCAACTCACTTAAGCGTGCTTTTAAACTGCTAAGCAGTAACCTCATAAGAGTAGAAACTTCGTCCTTAGGTCTATTCCAATTTTCAGTTGAGAAAGTATAAAGTGTTAAATATTTAACTCCAATTTCAGCACAAGCCTCCACAATATCTCTAACCGTATCAACACCTCTCTTATGCCCTGATGCCCTTGGTAGCCCTCTCTGTTTTGCCCACCTTCCATTACCATCCATAATTATTGCAATATGAGATGGGATTTCACCTGATTTATTAAGATCCTTTTGTAACAGTTTATCCGAGTTAGGTTGTTTTTTACCCAAAGTTGACTCTTTAAAATTGATTAAGCTTCCAAACTTAAACTTACAGTTCTATAATGTCAAGATATCAATGCGTTTTCATAACTGATATTAATTGAACATTTAATAATATGTAGTAAGATCTTGCCGGAAAAGGCAAAAAAATAGGAAAGATTATTTATAAGTGGAGTTTGGTTTTTTCGGATTTGATTACAGAGTTATTCAAACCTATGAAAAAAGAACATTTGGTATGCGTTTACTCTTCCTTACGGAAGGAAGTGTTTTATCAACAATTTGAAATAACTTGATGTTTTTTTGAACATCAGGATCCAGTTGTTCAATTAATATTTTTGCCTGTTTAAAGCAAATAACCGGAACCCCAACGAAAAGTCTAACTTTCTTATTAGAGTATTTTGTATGCCGTGTAGCTAAATAGGTTAGCTTTTTGTAAAGATTTATATTTTGAACGTCATGTTCAACAAGGGTTATTCCTATTGCATAATCCTTTTTAAACCTTGCAATAATATCAACATCAAAGCTCCCAACTTTTGATGGTTCAGGTAGGTAAGTTCCAAATTTCCTGCTAACTGTAAGGTACCCTCTTTTCCAAAATTGCTCTACTAGTTGATCGACATTTTTTCTTATATTTTCATTCATGTTTAATCCTCCTAATTTTTAGGATGCTTGAGGAATAATCGGGATTACGGGAGAAAACCTGAAATTATTAAGTACCCTGATATTCATAATCTTTTCGTATTCAAATTTTCTTACTTCATTTGTTTTCTTTAGTCTTCCGTAAATAACTTTTTTGCCGCTTCTTTCCCTGGTTATATAATATGGTTCAATTAAAATTTCCTGCAGATCATACAGAAATCTTAAATTACATCTGCTATGTATAGCTGCTGAGAAAATATCTGTTTTCATTAGTTGCTCCTTTCTTAATTTAGCCATCTAACAACTCCTTTAACTTTTCCGATGACTGAAAAATTATTATTATTTTCAACCCGGATAGGTTGATAGTTATCGTTCTTAGGTATCAAACTGATTTTTCCATTTTTTAGTTCCAACGATTTAACGGTAACTTCATCATCAAGCATGGCAACAATAATATCACCGTTAGTACCTTTATCGTTTGGCGATACGATCACCAGATCACCTTCAAATATTCCGGCATCTACCATGCTATCACCCTGCACTCTCAAGGCAAAAGCATCTTCAGCTTTTTTAATGAACGAGGGATCGATAATAACCGAGCCATCTATGTTTTCCATTGCAAGGATTGGTGAGCCGGCAGCAACTCTTCCAACAATGGGTATTTTATTGAAGAAATCATTTTTCATATTTTCCGAAATTTCCAGATAATCCTCTTCATCACGAATTACGCAAATACCTCTGCTTGCATTACTTTCTACATTCACGTATCCTTTTTTCTCAAGGGCATCAAGATGCCTCTTTACCCCAAATGTAGAAGATATTTGAAATCTCTTGCCAATTTCTCTCAGAGTTGGCGGGTAGCCGTTCTCTCTAATAAATTCTTTTATAAAAATTAGAATTTCATTTTGTCTGACTGTAAGTTGTTTTTTCATTTTAATAGTGTTCATTTGTTCACTGCAAATATAGTAAACATATGAGCACTTGTCAAGGGATAAATGATGAAATGTAAATTATTGGCTTTTTTCGGTTTTCTTAGGGGTTAAATGAAAATTTGTAAGATTCATCCATTAAATGAAATATTTTACGACCAATTAAATGATTATCGTAAATTCCCCCGAAAAGTTTTTCGCCAGGACCAAAAGCAAAAACTCCAACAAAACCTGCAGTATGATGCGAATTTAAAAATTCAATTTTTAAGTTTTCACCATCGAACGAACCTTTGGTAACAGCCATTCCACCGGTTTCGTGATCTGATGTAACAACAACAAGAGTGTTGCCTTCTTTTTCAGCAAATTGCAGGGCGACTTTTAATGCAGTAGAAAAATCATCCATTTCGGATAAAAGATAACCGGCATTTTCATCGTGCCCTGCCCAATCAATCTGAGAACCCTCAATCACAAGCAGAAAACCTTTTTCATTAGCAGATAAATGATTTAATGCCAAGGAAGTTAAATCCCCTAATGAATATTCTCTTTTATCAGCTTCCGGTAATCCTTCATCAGCAAGCAATGCAAATACTTTATCAGAATTAATTGATTCGGATAGTTCTTCAAAATCGTAATATAAATTATATCCATTTGATTTTAATTCATTGACCAAATTTATTTCAGCTTCATCCGAATGCCGTGAATCTGCCAGTATAAAATATTTTGCACCTCCTCCGATAACAATATCTATATCAATATCTAAAAATTGTTTTGCTATTTCTATTTTTTCACTTCGGCTGTAATGATGAGTTACAAAGGCAGCAGGTGTAGCACCAACA
>JBATTD010000046.1:0-1995 GCA_049670345.1 Ignavibacteriaceae bacterium | reverse complement strand
ATTAATGTTAGACGGAAGAATGTCCAGGAATGGCATATATGAATCAATAATTATATCATTAATATCTTCAGTTCCAATCAGTACTTCATAAACAGAAGGATTGTAATTTGTAATGCTCAAACCTGATGATGAGTTTGCTTGCGGGTCAATATCTACGAGTAAAGTTTTCTTTTCGGCGGCAGCAATTAGTGAAGACACATTTATTGCAGTAGTTGTTTTACCAACTCCGCCTTTCTGATTTGCTATGGAAATTATTTTTGTCATTAAGTCGTATTAATATAAACTTTTCTAAAAGAATTCTACTAAAATTGGATTTTTAAAATAGCACTTCAAACTTTATTTTCATAGGTAATTGAAATCTCAGGTATAATAGTTACATTATAAACTTATCTCTTCACCGTATTCCATTACAATGCACTTAATACCCTTGGCCTCTGTCTTTGTTTTAAATTCATTTGGGTCCGCTTCAATAACAGGAAAAGTATTGTAGTGCATTGGAATTGCAACTTTTGGAGCGGCTAATTCAGCGGCTTTTACTGCATCGGTTATTCCCATTGTAAAGTTATCTCCAATCGGCAATAGCATATAGTCTATCGGAGTCATCTCACCAATAAGTTTCATATCGTAAAACAATCCTGTATCTCCTGTATGATAGATATTTTTACCATCAATGCTAACAATAACTCCCGCAGGTTCGCCTGCATAAGAGTTATCCGGTGTCATCGAACCGTGATGTGCAATTGTAAACTTAACTCTTCCAAATTCAAAATCGTATCCTCCGCCAATATGCATATTATGTGCTTCAAATCCTTTTGATTTACAATACTCAGCAAGTTCATTAACGCATATAAATGAAGAGCCGCATCTTTTTGCTATGGAAAAAGAGTCACCAATATGATCGCCATGTGCGTGTGTTAAAATAATATATTCTGCATCAACATCACTCGCTTTAACAGTTGAAGTTGGATTACCGTCTAAGAACGGATCAATTAGAATTTTGTTACTGCTGTTTGTTGTTATCTGAAAAGATGAGTGCGAAAAATATTTTAGTTTCATGATAGTCTCCCTTATTTAGGTTAACAATTTGTTAAAGTCTTTTAAAGATTTACTATGAAGAAATTTCATTAATTCAAGTTCTAATTTATTCTCAAGAGTTTTTCTTTTCTCTTCAACTTTAGTTAATACTGAACGGCTGACTTTGACCTGCTCTTCAGCAATTAAAGACGAAATGTTTTCTTTGAATACATCGAGGTCGCGAACTAATCCTGAAATATCTTGAAGACTTTCTATTACATTATAAAATCTTAAGAATATTTTTCTATCAAAACAAATAATAAATAATTCCATATTATAACGCACTCTTCTCAAAGCAATTCTTATATCGTGTAGATTCTCAACATTTCTATCTTTAAAGTAATCGTCTATTCTATTTATAAGATGATCTAAGCGCGCTTTTAAAATAATTTTTGAAGCATTGCAAAAGCTTTGCCTCTTTTTGATTCCATCAATTTCCCACTTCTTTGTTTTGCTCATACAACTCTAGTTAAATAAAACTTTTACAAAATTGAAGGTAGTTTTAACGGGACTTATTTTACTTTCTTCATTTCCGTAGATGGTGGAGATATCAGTAAAACCAATTTTGTAACCTTTACGGGATGCTTTAATTAATATCTCGCTTTCAGCTTCGTAACCATTTTTAATTGTTTTAATATTTTTTATCACTTCAGATCTGTAAGCTCTAAAGCCGCATTGGCTATCAACTATTTTTTGTCCTGTTTTCATGCTCATTAAAAATGAGGTAATTCTATTACTCATCCTTCTGTGCAATGGCATATTAGCTAAATTATTTAATCTATTACCGATAACTATATCGAAATTATTCAGTTCATGTATAAGTAAAGGAATTTCATCAGGATTGTGCTGTAAATCTGCATCAATTGTAATTAATTGAGTATAACCTTTCTTAACTCCTTCACTTAACCCTTCTCGTAATAC
>JBATTD010000045.1:0-2000 GCA_049670345.1 Ignavibacteriaceae bacterium | reverse complement strand
AGTATGAAACCGAATATAATTCATTTGCCGGATTTCGTATGGGCGAAACCGAAAATCTGCAGGATATGCAAAATGTAAAAGCTTGCGGAGTTATAACCGACCTTCGTACAAAAATTGATAAAGCTGGGAAAACAATGGCATTTTTTACTATTGATGATTTTTCCGGTTCGTGTGAATGTTTAATGTTTTCTAAAGTATATGATGATTTTGGTAATTTCCTGAAAGAAGAAGAGCCCGTCTTTATTTTAGGCGATCTTGAAAGCAGCGGCGATACGGTTAAAATTCATGTTAACAAAGTTTTACCAATGGAAATTGCACGGAATGAATTAGCTCAAAGTGTTAAAATTATAATTGATAAAGAGAAAAACAGTGTTGAACAACTTTCCACTCTAAAATCGATCCTACAAAAATACGATGGAAAACTTCCCGTCTTCATTCATTTAAATAATAACGGTTCACGCGGCAAATTGTTTTCTTTGGAGCAGTACAGAGTTTCTTTAAATGAAAAATTAATTCAAGATGTAAGAAACTTGTTTGGTAATGATTCTATTATATTGAACAGTAAGTAATTCAGAATGAATTTATCGTCACAATTTATTATCGGGCGGTTGTTTCATTTTTACCTATTTCGTATTATTAAAGCTCATTTTTAATATTTAATGGAAAGCAAATTATCTATCTATGACTGCGGGAAAGAACAGTAAATATTGGGCTTTAATTCTTGGGGCTTCATCAGGTTTCGGCGGAGCAACAGCCATCAGGTTGGCAAAAGACGGTTATAATATTTTTGGAGTGCATTTAGACCGTGCGGCAACAATGCCGCAGGTTGAAGATACAATTGCAAAAATTAAAGCAGCCGGTTCTGAAGCAATATTTTTTAATGTTAATGCTGCTGATGAATTTAAAAGAAAAGAGATTATTCAAAGTATTGTCGAGCAATTAAAAGGAAAACCATTAATTAAAGTGGTAATGCACTCTTTAGCTTTTGGTGCACTTCGTCCCTTTATCTCTAGCACAAAAGACCAAATGACCAAGGCACAAATGCAAATGACATTGGATGTAATGGCGCATTCATTAGTTTATTGGGTACAGGAAGTTTTTTCGAATAAACTTTTAACTGAGAGATGTAGAGTTTTTGCGATGACGAGTTCAGGTGCTCATACAATAATTCCATTTTACGGTGCAGTATCAGCAGCTAAAGCGGCATTGGAATCTCATGTAAGACAACTTGCAGTTGAACTTGGTGATATTAAAGCCGGTGTGAATGCGATTATGGCGGGAGTTACCGATACCCCTGCATTGCGGAAAATTCCCGGTAATAAAGAAATGATACATATTGCAGTTAGAAAAAATCCTCAAAAACGTTTAACAACACCCGAAGATGTTGCAAAAATAATTTCTATTTTATGCAGAGATGGAGGAGAATGGATAAGTGGAGGTGTTATCAATGCAGATGGTGGGGAAGACATTGCTAGTTATATGGGGGACTAATAACTCATTGGTCCATAACAAAAATTTTAAGGAAATAATAAAATGGCACTTGTAACAATAACTGATGATAATTTTGAAGAAGAAGTTCTCAAATCGGATAAACCTGTTCTAATAGACTTCTGGGCAACATGGTGCGGACCCTGCAGAATGGTTGCGCCTATCGTTGAAGAAATGGCAACTGAATATGAGGGCAAAGCGAAGATTGGTAAACTTGATGTCGATTCAAATCAACAGACTTCTATTAAATATGGGGTAAGAAGTATCCCGACATTGCTTCTTTTCAATGACGGTGAGTTGAAAGAAACTATAATTGGTGCAGTACCAAAAGCACAACTTGTAGGTAAGTTAGAATCTGTTCTTTAACATTTTTATATCAACTGAGTAAAGATAATTAGTATATCTAATAAAAATTGGAAAACTTAAATAAGAAATATTTAGCTAATACATAAAAGGTGTATATTGTATATGTGCGGATACAATTAAATTTGAACGGAAAAATATCGCTATTG
>JBATTD010000044.1:0-2121 GCA_049670345.1 Ignavibacteriaceae bacterium | reverse complement strand
TGATATATGTGATAAGTTTTTGGATAAAGATTATTTAATTGTTGCTACTAAAGGAAGAGCGGCTACAAGTATAAAGGAATATTACTCGACGCAAGAACCCATTTTAGCAAAAGCCAAGATAATAATTTTAATTAACGACGGAAGTGCTTCAGCCTCGGAGATTGTTGCTGGTGCAATGCAGGATCATGACAGAGGAGTTATTTTAGGCACTCAATCTTTTGGCAAAGGATTAGTTCAAACAATAACACCGCTTAGTTATAACACGTCATTAAAAATCACTACAGCAAAATATTACACACCAAGCGGAAGATGCATTCAAAGAATTGATTACTCTGATGAGAACGATGTAATTGCAGATGAAGATTCAATCGTTTCAGGTGAGTTTCTAACTGATAACAAAAGAATTGTTTTTTCTAAAGGCGGAATATCTCCTGATACAACCGTAGTTTTTACGATTGATGGCAAGATAACAAAAGAGTTGTTAGCCCGCGGGTTATTTTTCAAATTTGCCAATAGATATTTTTATCAAAATCCGGATAAGGATTATTATAAAATAGATGATGATATATTGCTGAGTGAGTTTAAGGATTTTACTGCCGGTCAAAATTTTAAATATCAATCGGATGCTGAAAATCATCTTTCAATGCTGCTTGAAGATATCCCTGATAAATATACTGATATAACAGATGAACTTTCTCAGTTAAAAGCAAAACTCACAAATATGAAAAAGTACGACTGTGATTTATACGGATACGAAATTTTAAGAGAAATTAAAGAAGAACTTGCATTAAGATATCTTGGTGTGGAAGGGAGAATCAAACAAAAGTTAGAAACTGATTTGCAAATTCAAACTGCTTTGGATGTAATTAATGACCCCGTTGTTTATGAAAAATTGCTCAACGTACGTTGAGTGAGTTTTATCTGATCCTGCTTTTTCTTTCTGTTGGATTTTCTGCCGGAATCCTGATTGGAATGATGGGTATTGGCGGGGGAGTGATATTTATTCCTTCACTTTATTTTCTTTTACCATATACAGGAATAGATCAATCGCATTTACCATATTATGCAATCAGTATATCATTATTTGCAGGAGCAATAGCTGCTTCTTTTTCAAGCGTCCTACATCTCCTTTTGGGTAATGTAGATAAGGGTAGAGCTTTGTTATTTGCACTAGGGAGCGCATTGGCAGCTTTCATTTCCGTATTCTTCGTTACATCAGTCAGTCCGATGATTCTGAAAAGTATTTTCGCCGGAGTGTTGTTTATTATTGCTGTCGTAATGTTTCGGGATAGTCATTTAAAAAAAGACCTAAAAAGAAATGAGCCGATTAATGATTATGCTTTACCATTAGTTGGATTGTTCGTTGGAATATTATCAGCTTTTACAGGTTTGGGCGGCGGAATAATTTTCTTCCCCGTTTTGCATTATCTTTTTCTGTTGAAACCCAAAACAGCAATTGGTACCTCCTCCGTTATAACAGCAATTACTATGATTTTTGCATCAATTTCATTTTTTATTAATAGAATTGATTGGATGGGAGAATATCAATCAAGTAATACTTATTTTGCGGTTGCAATACCATTAGGTATAGGTGCGGTGGTTGGAGCGAGGATGGGTGTTAGTTTCGTAATACATTTGGAAAGCTTAATGATAAAGAAAATTTTTTCCATTTTGTTGATTATAGTAGTTATTAAAATTATTTTTGGCTTATGGTAAGTCAAGGATTAATATTTAAGAAAAATCCCATTTATGAAAAGTGTCCCTCCTGTACTTCAATAAATTCCTTAAGGAAATCACATTCAAGATCGATTTGGGAAAAAATTATCAAAAATGCTACACCGTTTGGTGTTTATAGATGTAAAAAATGTGGCTGGCGTGGTTATCGAACGAGAATTATATTAACTAAAAAGTCTCTAAAAAATGCATTTTTATATTTGATATTGGTTTTCATATCCGCATTTATAATAAATCAGATTCTTAAAAGATTTGTTTGATCATTATAAAGATTATTATTACCCACTAATAAAGCCGGGTATTAAAAACTGTCATCCAAAATTTGCATAATTATTTTAATTTTATAATCTTTAACATCTATATTTTGAAATTTGGACGGTAATAAAT
>JBATTD010000043.1:0-7063 GCA_049670345.1 Ignavibacteriaceae bacterium | reverse complement strand
TCTCTATACCAAATGCTTCATCACCAACTTTCTGAGCGCCCACAGAGTAGCTTGAACCTTTTATTGTATGGGTAAGATTAATGATGCCCTCCAGATCTTTTGCTGCCAGAAAATCTTCAAGCTGCGTACATTTTTTTTCTACGTCATCTACATAAGATGATAACAAGTCTTTTTCAAAATCGAAATCATCAGCACTTACCTTTTTCAATCTTTCAAAATCAAATAGCGAATTATCGGTTTGCTGATTTGTTTGTTCTTCCGGCACTGGCGCATTTTTAATATGGAGTAAATCATCTATAATCGCAAACATATCTTTTGTAGCGATAGGTTTAGACAGGAATTCGTTGAATCCTGCTTTTAAACATTTTTCCCTGTAACCCATCATCGCATGAGCTGTAAGTGCAACTATCGGAATATCCCTTTTATCATCTTCAAAATTCCGAATTTGTTCGGTTGCAGCAAATCCATCCACTTCAGGCATTTGAATATCCATGAGAACAAGATCGTAGTCCCCCTCTTCTAAAGCTTTAATTGCCTCCGCACCATTGTTTACAGCAGAAGCTTTATAACCGGAAGCTTGTAATATTCTAAGCGAAACTTTTTGATTAATAAGATTGTCTTCTGCAAGCAATATATTAAACTGAGTACGAACTTTCTTTAATAAATCTTCTGACAGGGACGTTGATTGTTTTTTTTCAACTGTTTCTGTCTGCAATTTTAACCCCTCGTTAGTCTGTTTAGAATTTTTACTTGCTTTCAGCTTTACACTAAATGTAAAAGTACTGCCGATATTTATTTCACTTGAAACACTAATTTTTCCACCCATTTGGTTTACAAATTCTTTGCAGATAACCAGCCCTAAACCTGTTCCACCTAACTTACTGGTTAGTGCACTACTTATCTGAGAGAAGGGTTTGAATAACTCTTTTATCTTATCAGCAGGAATTCCGATTCCCGAATCAGTAATAGATGCATGAAGATTTACATTCTCCTCATCAATCTTCACAGTTTTCAAACTAATTATAATTTTGCCATGCGAAGTAAATTTAACTGCGTTGCCTAATAAGTTTAGAAATATTTGTCTGAGTTTTGTTGAATCCCCATATAACTGATGAAATGTATCTTCGGGAATATCTTTAACTATAGTAATTCCTTTTTCATTAATTCTTGTTGAAACAACAGAAAGAACATGATCAATAATTTTGTTAAGGATGAAATCCGATTCTTCCAATTTCATTTTACCCGATTCAATCTTAGACAAATCGAGAATAGAATTAATTATATCAATAAGTGATTCTGTTGATTGGCGTGCGTTTGATGCAAATTGATTTAATTCTTTCTCGTCTCTATAAGCACCGGATTCAATTAAAGTAAGAAATCCGAGAATGCCGTTCATCGGTGTTCTTATTTCATGACTCATAGTAGCAAGGAATTTACTTTTGTTACTTGTAAACTGTATTGCTTCATGTGCAAGTAATTCCGATTTTTCTTTCTTGGCAAGAATTGACCTTAATTTAAAATTATATGCCGATGCAACAACCGAGACAATGCTTATGAAGAAAATAAAGATTACTGACTCTGTTACGTTTGTTAATAAATAAACTGCTTTATCATTTAATAATATTGCAATTGTAAAAATCAGGTTGTAATAAATGCCAACTATAATTTGATTTTTAATATCCCAGCTAAGGAACAAAGCGGAAGTAAATATTATTAACCCTACAATCTGCGAATTAACAAGTAAGGTTGTTGGTAAGACGAAGATCATCAAACCAGAAGAAGTAATAATTGTTAACAAAAGTAAGTGAACTAATGCTATTGAATGCTTTGCAGCAATTTTCGTGTTAAGCAGTATTAATACAAATAAAGAAACAAGAGCAACAGATACGCGGATGATATAAATTTGAAACGAAGATTCGTGGAAATTACGAATCTCAAAAACCAATACAAGCATACCGAAAATACTAACAAGATATGCCAACACTTTTAGTGGATTTCTCACCAGCTGGTTTGATTCTTTTATCATTTGAGCATAATTGACAGTATCTCCCATTTTTTCCTTCTCGAAAAGGAAGTCAATAATTGATGCTACTTTTTCAAATACCATTCTTTACATGCCTTGGATTTTTAATATCTTTTTTGGATTTTGCCTTGGGTTTAACAAATAATTCAATAATCCCGGTAATTTTCATTATCATCTTATATCACATTTAATGCCAATATGGAAGTATTTTATTCAATAGATTTAGCAATTTTCTATTTCTTTAATCATACTATTTCTACCGGTTTTTTAGATAAATTTTTTTCAATAATTACTAATGTTAATAACTGGTATATAACATACCTCATCTTATTGGGAATTTTATTCTTTAAGTGTGGAAGAATGGGTAAAATAGCTGTACTTGGAATTATTATTCTTATAACTGTAACAGACCAAACAGGTTATAAGCTTTTGAAAGAATTTTTTGAGCGAGCCAGGCCATGTAATACACTATCAGATGTTTTAATTCCGTTAGGCTGCACAGGCAGTTATTCTTTTCCTTCAAATCATGCAATAAATAATTTTGCTGCAGCTGCATTTTTCTCAATGCTGTTTCCAAAATATAAAATAATTTTATTTCTATCTGCTTTTCTTGTTGCGATCAGCAGAGTTTATCTTGGATTACATTATCCATCGGATATTATTGCTGGTGCAGCAATTGGTATGATCTTCGGTTATATTTTTGCTTTGGCTGTATTGAAAATAAACAATCACTTAAATAATAAACAGAATTTGAATGCTTCAAATTCTTAATCGTCAAACAATTATATTCACTTCTAAATTATTCAACAATAACATATATCATGAATGAAAATATTATAATTAGAAAAGCTGAACTTAAAGACGTTACGGTCATACTTAACCTGATTAAGGAATTAGCAGAGTACGAAAAACTTTTGGATAAGGTGACTGCTACAGAAGACAAATTAATTAATACAATTTTCGGAAAAGATAAATTTGTTGAAGTATGGCTTGCTGAAATTAATAATGAACCGGCAGGTCAGGTTATCTTCTTCCGTAACTATTCTACCTTTTTAGCAAACCCCGGCTTTTATATTGAAGATATTTATGTGCGCCCGCAATTCCGTGGAAAAGGCATAGGCAAAAAACTCCTAAATAAAGTAATTGAACTCGCTGCAGAAAAAAACTACGGCAGAGTTGAATGGTGTGTCTTAAACTGGAATGAACCTGCAATTGATTTTTATAAAAACATGGGGGCAGTTTCAATGGATGAATGGATGACATTCCGTCTAACGGTAGAAAAATTCAAAGGTTAAACTAAATTACAATTGTATTTAAATTCATTTTATTTATTAATATTTTACCAATCATCAGAAAATTTAAAGGTGCTTTCCTTTTAATATTAAAACTTAAATTATTAATCATTTAATTACGGAAATTATTATGGCAAAGAAAAGAAGAGTTGTGGTTACGGGAATGGGAGCAATCTCACCGCTTGGGCTTACTGCGGATGAATTATGGGAAGGTTTTATGAACGGAAAAAGCGGTGCAGCAGAAATCACAAAATTTGATACATCAAAACTGAACACGCACTTTGCCTGTGAGGTAAAAGGATTTGATGCTCAGGATTATATCGATAAAAAAGCTGCAAGAAGAATGGATCTGTTTGCTCAGTACGCAATGGCATCAACCGGGCAGGCAATTAAAGATGGTAATTTGAATCCTGAAAATATGAGTGAGGAAGAAAAAGACAGAACCGGTGTTCTCTTTGGAAGTGGAATTGGCGGGATGAGAACTTTCAGTGATCAGGCAGTAATAAATTCAACTCAGGGTCCCTCAAGGATTTCACCATTTTTTATTCCTATGATGATTCCCGATATCGCAGCAGGACTGATTTCAATTGAATATGGATTCAGAGGACCGAATTATTGTATTGTTTCTGCATGTGCAACAGCTAACAATAATATGATAGATGCATATCTTCTTATAAAACAAGACCTTGCTGATATGATAATTACCGGAGGAGCGGAAGCATCACTAACCGAATTGGGTGTCGGCGGATTTAACGCTTCACGTGCTTTATCTACACGAAACGACAGCCCGGAAACTGCAAGCAGACCTTTTGATGCTACAAGAGACGGATTTGTGATGGGTGAAGGAAGCGGTGCATTAATATTGGAAGAATACGAACACGCTATAAAGCGCGGAGCAAAAATTTATGCTGAGATTATCGGTGTCGGACTTTCGGCAGATGCACACCATATAACTGCACCTCATCCCGATGGCAAAGGGGCCATCCTCTCGATGAAGATGGCAATGAAAACTGCTGCAATTAATACTGATGATGTTGACTATATAAATATGCACGGAACATCCACACCTCTCGGAGACATTGGAGAAACAAAGGCCATAAAATCTTTGTTTGGAGATCAGGCATATAAAATGAATGTATCTTCAACAAAGAGTATGACAGGACACTTATTAGGAGCAGCAGGAGCCATTGAAGCAATTGCAACAATTCTTGCTGTAAAAAATGATGTTATTCCTCCTACAATTAATTTTGAAAATCCCGATCCTGAATGCGATCTTAACTACACCTTTAACAAACCGCAGAAAAGAACTGTTAATATTGGGATGAGCAATGCTTTTGGATTTGGCGGACATAATACATCTGTACTATTCAAAAAGTATGAGGAGTAAAAAAGATTGAATTTTATCAATGCCAACAAAACATAAAAACGACTTCGATGTAATAATCATCGGCTCGGGGATGGGGGCACTTTCAGCGGCGAGCATTTTTGCACAGATGAAAAAGAAACGTGTGCTTGTACTTGAAAGACACTTTGTCATCGGCGGCTTTACCCATATGTTCAAACGTAAAGGCAAATATGAGTGGGATGTTGGCGTTCATTACATTGGTGGGATGGCAAAGGGTGCTATGCCGCGAGCCGTGTTTGACTACATAACACAGGGCGAACTGGAATGGAACAAAATGCCGGATACTTATGATGTGTTTGTTTATCCAGATATAACGTTTAACGCAAAAGCCGGTGAAGAAAATTACAAACAGGAACTGATCAAAATATTTCCACTCGAACAATCGGCAATTAATAAATACTTTGATGATCTGAAAAAAGTTGTAAACTGGGCAGTAAGGGATTTCGTTGGAAAAACGTTATCGCCAAAGATCGATTTTATAACTTCCATTTTAACTTTGCCCGGATCAGAGCTTGCACTGATGACAACAAAAGAATACCTGGATAAAAATTTTCATGATGAAAAGTTAAAAGCGATATTAGTTTCACAGTGGGGTGATTACGGTCTTCCTCCTTCATTAAGCGCATTTATAATTCACGCTACAATTAACAGTCACTATTTTAGCGGCGCATACTATCCAGTAGGGGGTGCAAAGTCTATTGCTAAGGGGATAATCCCTGTTGTTGAAAAAGCTGGTGGCGAATTATTAATTAACCATACAGTTGATGAAATAATTATAAAAAATGGTAAAGCTGTAGGAGTTAAAGTAACTCATAAAAAAGGTAATGATCTTATTGCAAAAGAATTTTATGCAGATATAATTATTTCAGATGCGGGAGCTCACAACACATATAAAAAACTCATTCCGGAAAGCTATCACATACCATTTAGAAATGAGATAGATGAATTTCCTCCCGGGACTGCACATGTTTCTCTCTACATCGGTTTGAATGATGATCCGCGGAAGTATGGCTTCCAGGGAGAGAACTACTGGATTTATGATTCATATAATCATGATTCTCGGTTTGAAAATAGAAACAAATTGTTAAATGGTGAGGTAGGTGGTATTTATGTTTCATTCCCATCTATTAAAGATCCCGAAGCAAAAGGGCACACAATGGAAATACTTGCTTTTCTTGATTATGAACCATTCAAAAAATGGGCAGAACAGAGTTGGTTAAAAAGAGACGAAGAATACACAAAATTAAAAAAAAATATTTCCGAGGCATTGATTAAATTCTTAACACAAAAACTACCAGCATTAAAAGATCTCATCGAATATACTGAATTATCAACTCCGCTAACTACCGAACATTTTACCGGGCACCCAGCCGGGGGTATTTACGGATTACCCGCCACCCCGGAAAGATTCAAAAAAAAATGGCTTGGTATTCACACACCGATAAAAAATTTATACATGGTGGGTGCCGATAGTTTAATGCTCGGTCTCCTTCCGGCTATGATGAGCGGAGCTCTGGTTTATGGAGTTGCTGAAGGAATGCCGTTAAACCTGATGAGAGTTTTCAGAACTGCAATGAAGTATAGTAAAAGCATTAGTTGAAAGGAAAAATTGTGATCGATCTACGCAAAACGAGCGATAACAAATTTTCCGGTGTTATCAGAATAATTCTTGGAATGATCTTTTTCATGACAGGAGTTATGAAACTTTTTATTCCAATGTTCACCGAGGCATGGATGGGTCAGTTGGTTTATTCTGGAGTACCTCTGGTAACATTTAACTTTTGGTTCGTACCGATTATGGAAACCGTGTTAGGCATACTGCTCTTAAGGGGAACTTATTCACGGATAGCATCATTGACGATCATGCCGATTATGCTTGTTGCCTTTTATGTTCATGTTATTGTTGATAATCCTGCTCTCTTCCCTTTACAGCCGGAGCTTCCTGTTGTACCGGTAATTGTAATTATAATGGCAGTTGTGATATTGAAAAGCGGCGGTGGTTCCTGGAGTGAAGATTTGAAACACACAACAAAAAAAGTTAGTAGTTAACTACATAATAATTTGAATTCATAAAATTAATACTTGAAGACAGCGTGAAGATTTATGACAGCGGTATGCCAGAAGAAAAAGTATGGCATAGTTTCTTCGATCAATCTTCTATATTATCAAATCTGCAGCTTACATCAGAATGCAAAGATGTAGTAGAATTCGGATGCGGCTACGGAACATTTACAATTCCTGCAGCCAGTATAATCAGGGGTAATGTATTTGCTATAGATATCGAGCAGGAGATGCTTGATTCAACTCAGGGGGCTGCATCAAATTTACATCTCACAAACATAA
>JBATTD010000042.1:0-1658 GCA_049670345.1 Ignavibacteriaceae bacterium | reverse complement strand
GCATCTTTTATATCCAGATAGGTTGCACGATTCAGATTTAAATTATAATTAAGAATGCCGTCAGTGTTTGTTCCAAGTATCAATTCCGATTCATTTACCGGTGATGGAGCAATGCTCCTGATAATAGTCTGATTATTATTTTTTTTTACCAGATTTATTTCATACAATTCAAACGGATTTGAATTGGGATCCATTTGAGCAATTCCACCATCAATAAATGCAATCCAAATAATCCCATATTTATCCTGAAAGAGCTTATTTATCTTATTATCCGGGATGCTATGCAGTTCGCCTGGATTGTTCACATACTGATCAAATTGTTTAAGCTGCTTATCAATTTTGAATAATCCACGAGTATACACACCAACCCATAAATTTCCTTGAGAGTCCTCTACTATTCCCCTTTGATCTTTATAGCCAGTGATAATTTTGCTATGCTCCTCAAAATCGATCTCTTTTACACTGTACTGTGCAGGAGAATATTTAATTAACCTGAATCCACAAAACCAGATTGATCCGTCAGATCCTTCATAAATATGATATATTGTTTGCGGGTTGTAGTTTGGTTTTAAATAATATGGATCGAATTTGTCAGTTTCTGTATTATAGGCTTTGAGTCCAACGGTAGCGTCCGCAGCAAGTATTAGTCCATTCCTTAACTGCGCTATACCATGAACCTCCCCCCACACTTTTTTTTCATTTAATTCACTTAACTCAATATTTACAAATTGATCTGATGATTCATCATATCTTATAAGACCAAGTTCGCTGGTAGCAAACCATATTCTGCCTTCGTTATCCAGAATTGCTCTATAAAATGTTGGCGGACTTTTAAATGAAAGATGGTCAAGACTATATTTTTTAAACTTATCGGTCTTTCTGTCAAGCTTACCAATTGCGTTATAACAAGCTACCCAAATATCTTTATTCTCATCTTCAATGACCTGCATCGTAGCGTTGTCAGGTAATGACTCAACGTCGCCTTGTACATTTTTATAAATTTTAACGTTTCTACCATCATATCTATTTAAACCATCTTCTGTAGCAATCCACATAAATCCATAACTATCTTGAAAGAAATCAGTTACTTGATTATTTGATAGCTTCTCTACATCTGCAAAGTTTTTGAAATGATAATTGCTTTGGGCATAAAGACTCGTTGATATCAATAGTGTTGCGACAATAATTGAATAGAATTTTACTAGAATATTTTTTCTCATTTTTTATTTCCTTAAATATTTATTTCACTTTTATCACAACAAATGTAACATCATCATCCGGCTCTTTACCGTTGGCCCATTGTGAAGCTGAATTCTTTAAGTGATTAACTATCTCTTCCGGTTCTTTATCTCCGACAGAATGAAACTCAGTTATTATTCTATCATAGCCGTACATTTCGTTACTTTCATTTGCAAGTTCAGGCAAACCATCGCTATACAATAAAATTCTATCTCCGCTGTTCAAATGGCTTTCTATTTTTTTGTAAGGAAATTTCTTCATCGTTCCGAGGGGCATTGCTTTTAATAATATTTCTTCAACCATCTTATTCTTTTTACGATAAATCAGTGCTGGCGGCATAGCTGCAGATGACATTGATAAACGGTTTCCCTTTATTTTCATCATTATTAAACACATTGCCAATTGCCGGAATTTCATTC
>JBATTD010000041.1:0-1881 GCA_049670345.1 Ignavibacteriaceae bacterium | reverse complement strand
CTGAAGCGCAAAAAGCTATCGATGAATTGAATACGCACGAACTCAAAGGTAAAAAGCTTGTAGTTAACGAAGCTCGCCCAAGAAGAGAAGGTGGCGGTGGCGGTAGAAGAGGCGGCGGCGGCGGCGGCAGACAAGGCGGCGGCGGCGGCGGTGGTCAAAGAAGATATTAATATTTATATTTGATTTCATATAAAGGCGTCTTCGAGACGCCTTTTTTGTTTAGTCACTAAAATTTATTCCCGCTTTGCTTCTAACGTTTTTTACGTTTCTCATCTTTGTCTTACTTCCACCGGGCTGCTTAAAAATAAATTTTTCGTTCGTATTTTCACCGAATGTTTTTTAATCAAAAATAGGTCTTTATTTATAGATATTAAGTGAACACATTATTTAAAAAACTCTACTCCGTTTGGAATCTTTTTCGGCTTGCACTCGCCGGCGGGGAATCAAATATTTGAAGCGGAAACATCAATCGTTCAATTTTACTTCTTGCAATACCAATGACGCTTGAAATGGCAATGGAATCCCTTTTTGCTGTTGTTGATATTTACTTTGTTAGCAAGATTGGTATTAATGCAATTGCTGCTGTCGGTTTAACCGAAACTATGATGACGATTACCTATTCGCTTGGATGGGGGCTTGCAATGGGAACTACCGCAATGGTTTCCAGGAGAATTGGTGAAAAGGATAACAACGGCGCTTCCATATCGGCAGTACAGTCAGTTTATCTTGGTATCCTGGTTTCTGTTCCGATGCTTGTGGCTGGCATTTTCTTTTCAGAAGACCTGTTAAAATTAATGGGTGCTTCTGATTCTATTATTGAGGAGGGGGCGGGATACACAAAACTATTATTCGGCAGTAACATAATTATTATTCTGTTATTTCTAATTAACGGTATCTTCCGCGGTGCCGGTGATGCAACACTTGCAATGAGAGCCCTATGGATTTCAAACGGGTTAAATATTGTGCTGGACCCACTGTTAATTTTCGGCATTGGACCTTTCCCGGAATTGGGTATCGAAGGAGCTGCAACCGCAACTATTATCGGGCGCTCTCTCGGTGTTTGCTACCAACTTTACCATTTATTTAGGGGAAAGGGGATAATAAAAATCCATAAAGAAAACTGGCATTTGAAACCAGATATAATTTTGCGGCTTGTTAAACTTTCTGCGGGAGTAACAGCACAATTTATTATTGGTTCTGCAAGCTGGATTTTTCTTATGCGCATAATCTCAACATTTGGCAGCACCGCACTTGCAGGTTACACCGTTGCGGTTCGTATTATAATTTTTTCAATTCTTCCTGCGTGGGGATTTTCAAACGCTGCCGCAACTATGGTAGGACAAAATCTTGGGGCAAAACAACCCGACCGTGCAGAAAAATCTGTTTGGCGGACCGGATTATTTAATGTGATTTTTATGGGTACGGTAATGGTAATCTATCTTGTTTATGCAAACAATCTTGCTGCGTTTTTTACAGATGATAAAGAAGTGATAACGAGGGCAGCAGAATGTTTATACATTTTTTCCCTTGGCTATCTGTTTTTTGCTTTTGGGATGGTGCTTGTGCAGGCTTTTAATGGCGCTGGCGATACAAGAACTCCCACAATTATGAACTTCTTTGTATTTTGGTTATTTCAACTTCCGTGGCATACTTACTTGCAATTGAGCTCTCCATTGGAGCCGCCGGAGTTTACTGGGCCATAGTAATTTCCGAAACAATTTTTACAATTGTTGGTTACTTTTTATTTAAAAAAGGTAGATGGAAAAGTGTTAAGGTGTGATTAATAGCTGTCATCCCGAACCTGCCTTTCGGCAGACAGGTTTATTTCGGGATCTTAGCACCTATGCGATACTATCGTATAAATATTTGCTTCTTCAACAC
>JBATTD010000040.1:0-4065 GCA_049670345.1 Ignavibacteriaceae bacterium | reverse complement strand
GAAAAGAAGCTTATCGAGGAAAAGAAGCTTATCGAGGAAAAGAAGCTTATCGAGGAAAAGAGACTTATCGAGGAAAAGAGGATTGCCGAGGAAAAGAGACTTATCGAGGAAAAGAGACTTATCGAGGAAAAGAGACTTATCGAGGAAAAGAGACTTATCGAGGAAAAGAAGATTGCTGAGGAAAAGAAGATTGCCGAGGAAAAGAGGCTTGCTGAAGAAAAGAGACTTGCTGAGGAAAAGAAGATTGCCGAGGAAAAGAAGATTGCCGAGGAAAAGAGGCTTGCTGAAGAAAAGAGACTTGCTGAGGAAAAGAAGATTGCCGAGGAAAAGAGGCTTGCTGAAGAAAAGAGACTTGCTGAGGAAAAGAGACTTGCTGAGGAAAAGAAGATTGCGGAAAAGAAAAAGAGTGCAGATGAAGAAAAGATTGTGTTTGAAGAAGAGATCCCGGTTGAAAAAAAGAGTTCGGTTAAAGGTTCTTCTTCTTTAATTAAATTAGTAGGTTGGCTAGTTAGTTACGATATTGACCCTGCCGGAATTGATTTTAAATTGTATAAAGGAAAAACAAAAATAGGCAGTAGTAAACATTGCAATATAGTTATAAACGATTCAACTGTTTCGGAAGAGCACGTACTTCTGTTATATAAGGATAATAAATTTATATTGCAGGATGAACTATCGGCAAACGGCACTTTTGTAAACGGAAAGCAAATTGAAGAGAGAGTGATACTTGAAGACGGCGATGAAATAAAATTCGGAAGCGTGAACTTTCTTATAAAAATAATATAAAATTTGGAATTACATTTAAACATAGGCAATTACTCCGATGTAGGTAAAGTACGTGAGATAAACGAAGACTACTTTGGCTCCTTTGGTGGAAGCTTCGGCAATCTATTGCTTATTTGTGATGGAATGGGTGGCCATAAAGGCGGAGAAATTGCATCAAGACTTGCTGTTGATACCGTTAGTAATTATTTCAAAAAACTGAACGACAGTTATAACATTTCTGAAGAAATTAAAAAATCACTTGAAGCTGCAAATACATCAATTATTCTCAAAGCAAAGGAAGACTCTGAACTTACGGATATGGGCTCGACAGTAGTTTTGGTTTTGGTTAAAAATGGACTGGCGTATTATGCAAGTCTTGGAGATAGCAGAATTTACAAAATTAGAGACGGAGCGATACAGCAGATAACAAAAGACAACTCACTTGTACAACAAATGGTAGATTCGAATATAATAACCGAAGATGAAGCAAAGGTTCATCCGAAGAAAAATGTTATTACAAAAGCTCTCGGAACAAATGAAGAATTGGAGCCGGAAATTTATGAACCATTTAAATTGCAAGTAAACGATAAACTTATTCTTTGTTCCGATGGTTTAACTGCTCATGTTGATGAAGAAGAAATTTTTGAGTTATCAGAAAATAATCCGCCTCAGCAAGCTGCACAAAAACTCGTTGACCTTGCAAACGAAAGAGGTGGAACTGACAACATTACTGTTCAGATTGCAGCCATTGGTGTCGAAGAGAATATTGTAAAGCAGAGTAACAGCAATATATACCTTTCATACTTAATTCTTTTAATTTCATTTATTGCTTTAGTTTTTATTCTTATAAAATTTGAAGTGATAAGTTTAAAAGAGGAACCACGAAAAGATAATAACACGAGGAATGATTCCCCTTCCGTGCTGCAAAACAATGATGAAATCAATCCTGGAACTACGAACAAAACAAAAGACTCAGTAAACCAATCCTCAGTAAATAAAGATAGTTTAGAAATTAACAACGTGGAGGCACCAAATAATGAACAGAATTACAATCAATAACTTTAAGCAGTATTTCGCTGTCCCCATTTTCGGATTGCTTGTGCTGTTTACTTTAACTTTCTCTTCCACAATTAATGCACAGGATGATGCAAATCTTGTTAACGATTTATTAAAAACTGCAAACATCTTAAATGAAACTCTTTTGGAAATTACCGCACTATCTGACGAGGAAGAGAATGCAATCGGTGAAGAATTGGATAAACAAATATCACAGGATCTTCGCTTTACAAGTGAAAAGAAATTCAACATCAAAAAAATTTTTAACAATCTTACACAATATGTTGAAAGAACAAATATAAACTATAACTATAAGATTGCGCGCACTGATGAAGTGAATGCTTATGCTATTGCAGGCGGCAATATGTACATTAATACAGGCATACTCGATTTTTTGGATGATGAAGACGAGATCGCATTTGTAATTGCTCATGAGATATCTCATAACGAAAAGCGCCATTGTATAAAGCGGGTTCAGTACGCTGTGCTTGCATCTTCTGTTGATCCGAGTTTTGGAGAAATCGTTCAAGTAGCTTATGGTATTTATTCAATGCCTTTCAGTAAATATGATGAATTTGAAGCTGATGAAAATGGTGTAAAGATTATGCTAAAAGCGGGCTACAAAAAATCCGGTGCTGTTTCATTCTTTGAAAAATTGGAGAAGCTGGAAAAAGAATATGGTGCCGATCAACGGGATGCCTTAAACGATTTTATCTCTTCTCATCCTACTGCAAGAGAAAGAAGAGACAGAGTAATAAATCTCTATTAATTGTTTATTTGGAACAAAGAAATGGACTGTTCGCATTGCGGAAATAATAATGATGCCGACGCACAGTTCTGCAATCATTGTGGCAATCCGTTAATAGATAAACAGCAAGCAGAACAATCGGGTGTGAAGCAAAATGATTTTGTTTTTCCGACCAGTAACATTCAGAATAACTCAGGACAGGGAAAACTTGCAGCATTGCCTCCGCAGTTGTATGGATGGAATTGGGGTGCATTTTTTTAACCTGGATATGGGGAATAGGCAATAACACGACGATTGCTTTTTTAACATGGATTCCGGTTGCTAATTTTTTTATGATTTTTCTGCTTGGTACAAAAGGAAGTGAATGGGCATGGCAAAATAAGCGATGGAACAGTATTGAACATTTTAAAAAAGTACAGAAACTCTGGGCAATTTGGGGATTTATTTTATTCGTCCTCGGAATGCTGTTTTTATCTATTGTGATTATTGCAGCAATGAAATCGTATTAATAAAATTATTTGCATCTGATAAATTGATGAGAGGAAAATTGATCAAACTTTTAATATCCATTATACTTGTTGGAATGCTTTTCTTCCTGGTAACAAACAATTTTATATGCACTCCTTCAGGCTTAGTTCCCGGGTTTATAGAAATTAAGGGAACTGAAATTCTTAAATTTAATTCCGATTCATTGTGGGTTTCGATTGTTGTCCTGGCTGAGAATAAAAATGATTTTGAAATTGATATTGAGAATTTAGTTGTTAATCTAATTCATCAAAACGATACTATTGGTTTTGCCGAAAGAAAAGAAAAGTGGATTATAAAATCACTTGAAACAGGTGATATACAGCTTAATGCTGTTCTCGGAACAGAAAAAATGCTTGAGATAATAAGTACGGATGAAGATAGTCTTCAATTAAAGTTAATAGGAAGTGCAGATGCCAATCTTGGATTTATTACTCTTCCCGTTGATGTTGATCTTTCATTTGAAATTGCAGTAAAAGACCAAATTGGTAAATCAATTAAGCAGGATACTGAAAGCGATAAAATCATTACAATTGTTTCCGCTGGATTAAAAGGTAAGAGTTTCGGAGAATCGACTGTTGAGATAGATTTTAGTATTGATAATCCTTACGGAATAGAATTCTCTGTGATAAATTATCCTTCAAAAATTTCTATCAACGGGAGTAAAGCGGGAACCGGGGATGTAGATGATATTATTATGGTTAACAGCAAAGGCATTAAAAGCAAAGGAAAAATAAGCTATACATTAAGTAACTCAAGAACTTTCGCTTCTTTATTCGGGTCTCTGTTTTCAGGTAAACTGGAATATGAGACAGAAGGAATTTTATTGATTAATATAATGGGTTTTAACATTCAATTTCCGTACAGTATGAAAGGAGTGTTGGTTAAAATATGAACAATTCTACAAACGAAAAGATCATCACTGTCGGAAGATCATCTTCGTGTAACATTGTTATAAACAATCCGAATGT
>JBATTD010000039.1:0-5266 GCA_049670345.1 Ignavibacteriaceae bacterium | reverse complement strand
GGGTATATCCATGCATTTAATTGACTTATACTGACCAAAAGAAAAATTACAGTATATAAAATTTTCATAGGTAATCCTCTCAAGCCATTAATTATTAAGTGTTATTAAATTAAGAAAAATTATTACAACGAAAAATATTATATGCAAAATATACAATTCTTGTTTGTTAGATATGATTATAATAGTTTTGAGTAATAATAATTTTTAATCGGGAGAACATCTTGAAATACAAACTCTGCTATTTTGTAAGCTTAACAGTTTTATATTTTTCTTTTTCCAGCCTGTGTATTGCACAATCTCCCGGAGATTTAGACAAAACATTTGGTAAAGGCGGTAAGGTTAACTTAGGGATTGGTGGTTACTATGATGTAGCAAAATCAATGGCATTACAAAATGATGGTAAAATTGTTGTGGTTGGTTATGGCAAAGAATCCCTTGTCTCATTTAAAGGATTATCTATGACAAGATATTTACAGAATGGTGAAATGGATAATGAGTTTGGTAATTATGGTGTAATTCACAGAGTAACGATGGATCTGGAAGGAGAAGCAAATTCAGTTGTTATCCAAAAAGATAATAAGATTGTGGTTGCTGGTTATAGTATTAGTCCTTCTACAAATAATGAAGAGATAACTTTAATAAGATTTACTGAAAACGGTAATGTTGATAAATCATTTGGAATCAAAGGGTTTACAGTAACTGAAGTAAGCAGCGAAAAGGATAATGCTGAATCTGTTGCAATACAGCGTGATGGAAAAATAGTTGTTGTTGGAAGCACTGATCATAAACCGACTACTGACATTGTTCTCATCAGGTATGATGAAAATGGCAGTATTGATTATAGTTTCGGTATTAACGGTATTGTAATAACGGACATAAATTCATCGCTGGATATCGGAAAGTCACTTGTTATTCAGAGTGATGGTAAAATTATAGTTTCAGGTTATACTCACATTATAAATAAATTTTTTATGACTTTACTAAGATATGATTCTAATGGTGCACTTGATCCAACTTTTGGTAATGGGGGTATTATTGTAACCGAGATAAACGGAAGAAGAGGTAAAATGGATATGGCAATGCAGAATGATGGGAAGATCATCCTCGTCGGACCGAGTGAAGTTGAAAGTTCTCATCATTTTACCGTACTTAGATTTAATAAGAATGGAAGTTTAGACAAAAGTTTTGGTAACAACGGAGTAACAAAAACAATAATTGGAAATTATAGCGAAGCAGAATCAGTTGCTTTAGATTTAAATGGAAATATTGTAGTTGCTGGAACTACTGAATTGGGAAATGAGGAATTTGTTGTAGCTATGTATAATCAGGGTGGTATGTTAGTACGCGAATTTGGTCTTGATGGCGTAGTAAAAATAGGATTTATTAAAAACAGTGTTGACCGTGCACATTCTGTTGTTATTGATAATGATGGAAACATTATTGTAGCCGGAGAAACTAAAAATGGTTATACAACTTTTGGTTTGGTTCGATTGATTGGGAAGTGAATTTTGAAAAGTCCAGTTTCGTCAATGGCCAAGCTGCCGTACGAAAATAATTATTTTTTGTTTTCATCTCCAATAATTTAAAGTTTCCCCTCCCTGGAGGGGACGGAAGGGGTGGGTCGACATAGTTATTAGATATATAAATAAAACTTGTAAATTTAATTCATATCATTTAACTTTCTTTTACTATGCGCCGTAAGATCATCCCATACAACCCAAAACTGAAGGAATACGCAAGGAAATTAAGAAAGAATAGTACCTATACAGAAATAATGCTCTGGAACTATCTCAAAGGTAAGCAAATGAAGTGCTTTGATTTCGACAGACAACGTCCGATTGATAATTACATAGTTGATTTTTACTGTAAAGATTTACAATTGGCCATAGAAGTCGACGGTGAAAGTCACTATGGAAACTTAAAAGCTGATAAAAGACGAGAAAGAAGATTAAATAAGCTTGGTGTAACTGTTTTGCGATTTGATGATATGGAAATTGTATATGAGCTTGATGAAGTGTTGAAAAAGATTGAGCGATGGATTGATGAGAATGCCAATAAGTAAGTGATTTCTGATCAAGTAATCATTCTTTTACCCACCCCTAAATCCCCTCCAGGGAGGGGACTATGAACGTCTTATTTGCAAGGAGGGGACTATGAACGTCTTATTTGCAAGGAGGGGACTAATTCAGTAACAGTTTTATAATTTTTATGCTTATAATTTTATATTGAATGAAATTAGATTATTATAAGGATTACCTGCAGGAGCAACCAATTGTTTTTCTTTTTCACTTTCGTGAATGAGGGGAATGAGAAAACCAATAACGCTCCCGACAATTGCACCCGTAATTATATCGGTAGGGAAGTGTTGTCCTGATGCATATCTTAAATAACCTACTGCTGAGGCAATTAATAGTGTTGTACCCCAAATATATGGCGTGAGATTGGAATCGGGATTGTATTTGTTGAACGTTGTTGATAGAAATACTGCTGATGCAAAAGACACAGATGTGTGGGCAGAGAAAAACGATAGTGTTGCACCCGGACGGCTTCGTATCTCATCATCAATTTCATCATTATACGAATATGGTCTGTATCGGCTTATCATTGCCTTCGGAAGATGAGATACTGAATATGTGGTTAAAATATTCTGAAGGTACATAGTTAAATAAGTCCCTGCATCGTCTCGCACGGCTGACGAGCTAAATAACAACAACGGTGATGCAATTGATGTAATTAAAAGAATATCACTCCAATCTGCAGCTTGTGGAGACCAGTTATAAGTAGCCCCTCTATCGAATGAATTTACATTATTACGTGATAGTGTTCTGAGCTCTTGAATGGAAATCGTATCGGTGTTTTCAATTATTTTAAGATCAACTGCAGCTAAAATTAAACCTCCGCCAAAAATGGCTATCTCTCTTCCAGTTTCTAATGAATATGGTGATTGTGCGATTATATTTATTTGGAATAAAAAAAATAACAGAAGTATATTTAGAAAGTTTAAGATGCTGTGCATATAAATAAAATATCTAAGCTAAGAATTAGAGTACAAAACCAATGAGTATTTTGAATCTGGAAGAAATTACTTTTGCATCAGATTCAATATCAGGGTTCTTTGTATTTCCCGGGTCGGTAAGATCGATATTCCTTTGTATGTTTTTGGAACCAAAAGCATATTCTAATCCGAGAGTTAAATCAGATCTGCCTACTTTGAAAGTAGTACCACCGGATATATGATAAATATTCCAAGTGGAAACAGAATGGTTAGTTTCTGTATCTGGAACCCTGGCTGAAAAATCCGTTACAAAACTGGCTGAAAATATCAAATCCGGATTGCTGAAAAAATCAATTCCAAATCCGTAATTAGTAATACTTTTATATTCATGTGTTAGATCGTTAGTTAATATTTCTCCGGATCCTTGAGCAGTATATTCTTCGGTATCGAGGACAAAGAATTTATCGACCTTATCATACCACTCTGCACTAGCGTGAAATTTAAATTTTCCAAGTCGATATCCTCCCCCAACTCCAACTGCCCATGAGGACTTATATTGAGAATTAACTTCATCCTGAAAATTACTTTGAAATTGGTTATCATTTATTCCATCACCACTGGTATCTACACCCGATAAAAAGAAATGTGTACTGACTGTTCCCGTACCAGTAATGTTTACGCTAGGGGAAGTAACCGTGAGACCCAAAGTAAGTGGATTGAGGTCTAATCCCACACCTCCCTTAACTAAAAAGCGGAAGTTATTATACCTGAAGCCTTGAAGCTCAGTATACGAAGCGATATCTCCTTCAGAGGGAAGAACCTGAACAATTGTCTGAGCAGAGGCCCTCTGGCTCCTGTAAGCAATGTAACCAGTAAGTCCGAATCCAACCATATCACTCGTCTTTGAGGAATATGTAATGCCACCCCAGACTTCATCAAACTCTCTCTCGATCGATATTCCACCGGCAAAATTTTCTTTTCCGGGCGAACCTTCCAGTATATCGAGAGAGTCAATCAACCTTGTTTGAAATTCAAAATTCATTTTCTGCCTGGTCAAAATAGATAATGCTAAACGTGCTTTACCAAGAAAGTCGAATTTCAAATCAAACGCAACAAAAGAAGGAGAAGGCACAACTGTTGAATAATCCAGATCTTTTCCTTTACCCGCTCCATCTTCAACGGTTATGGTTTCTAATTGGTAAACCCTGGCGCTTAATATAAAATTTGCATCTTCAAACAGCGCAACTGCCCCGGGATTATAGTATGTAGCACTCAAATCAGAAACGCTGCCGATTACAGCACCGCCAAGCAATGTAGATCTTGTACCGTATTGTAAGTTCCAATAGTGAGCATCTTGAGGCATAAGTGTAGTATAGGGAATCATAAATAATATTCCAACCATTAAACAAAAGAAGTAAATTCTTTTTTTCATTTCATTCTCCTATAATTCATATTTAAATGCGGTATTAATATAATAATCATTTGAAGATGCACCTGTACTTGCAGTTGGTTTATTATCATAACTGTAATAGCCAGATAATTCCCAAAAAAGATCAATTATAATTTCCCAGCTAAGAGTAATGTTATAATTAAATCTTATTCTTCCCCAATCTGTTAAACCTGGATAAAGAACAACATCAGTACTCAAACTTGCTTTGGGCGAATCATAAATATATAACTGATAATTTAGAGCTAGCAGACCTTCTAAATTTGTAGCTCCATCAGTTGTATCAACAAAGTTTTCTCTGTTAATACTCAATCCTAACATTCCATAAAATAAATCTTTATTGGATTGAACTATGCTATATCCTGCAGCAGTATTTAGTATTGCTCTAAGCTGAATGCCTAATTCACTATTTTCCTCCAACCCCACAGATGCAGCAATGAACCATTTATGTAGTAAAAATCTCTGATATGTAAGGGTTAAATCCTGTCTTTTGGCTGTTTGCTCGTCATTCCTGAAAGATATTATTGAATTCAAATTTAACTCTGTGTTGTCTATTTTCCTTTTGAATTTAGCATTCCCACCCAATGTAAACTGCCCAGTCTCTGTACTCTTTGTAAAATTAAAACCTAATTTTATAGATCCATCTAACCTATCCCAAAATGTATCTTTAATGGGTACAAATTTTACAACATACTTTTTAAATAAAAATTTCGTTCCACCTTCACCTTTAACCTTCATTTGTCGTGGTGAATATGTCGTATCTAACGATCCATAGTAAACTCTCCCATCCACCAAATCAACTTCAAAGATATCTTTTGATATCA
>JBATTD010000038.1:0-6049 GCA_049670345.1 Ignavibacteriaceae bacterium | reverse complement strand
TGGGGCATTATATTGTGGGTATCCCCGTCTCAATTCTTTCGTTTCTTGGTCTCGTTGCTTTAGCAGGAATCATTATAAATGATTCGGTTGTTTTGGTTGATAAGTATAATAATCTTTTAAAATCCGGAATGAATGTCCCCGATGCATTGCTCGAGGCAGGATTGGCAAGGTTTAGACCTATTGTGCTTACGACTATTACTACTGCTGCCGGATTGGCTCCAATTATATTTTTAAGAAGTGAGCAGGGTCAGTTTCTTGTACCCATGGCTGTTTCTGTTGCGTTCGGACTCATCTTCGGAACGATCTTAACATTACTGGCGTTACCTTCTGCTCTTTTTGCAATTAACGATTTGAGAGTTGTGCTAAATAAGATGAGAAACAAAAAGAGAAACAGACTAGAGCTTGAACCGGCTTATCAAAGAGGGAATTGGGAAGAATAGTAATATAACGGACTTAAATAAATGGCAGTGTTTCTTAATAGGGCCACTGTCCATTTTTTATTATAGATACTGCTTACCAGAAATTACTACTTCAATAGTTTTTTACAATCAATGATCCCGGGGTTTTTTAAATTTCGTTTCACTTTTGTACAGCACATATTCTTTTATATGTGTTTGCGATGGTGGTTGAAAATCTCTTTTATAAAATATATCTATTCAGCCCAACGAATAGAACCATCTTCGATAATTTCTTTTTTCCAGATGGGAACCTTGTGTTTTATATCTTCAACAATTTGGTGAACCGCTTCTAAACATTCGGTTCGATGACCGGCCGACACAAATATAAATAACGATATTTCGCCGGTTTTTACACGGCCGTTACTATGATAGATATGCAGACAAGATAGCGGCCATTTCGCAAACGCACTTTCTCTAACTTTGGCTATCTCTTTGTCCGCCATATCTTCATATGTAGAATACTCTATTCCTGTTACCTTTTTGTTATCTACTTCATCAGCACGAACCTGTCCTAAAAAAATAGAATGCGCACCAATAGTGTGCTTTGTATTGTGCTTGGCAATTTGTTCGCCAATAAATTGTGGTTTTATGGGGCCCTGTATAAAATATTTTTTTTCCGGCATATCGTTCACTTTTTGTTTTCGTTTAAACTCTTCCAGGCTTCTATTCCGCCTGCCAGGTTATATACATTATCAAATCCTAAGTCATTTAAAAAATTTGTGGTTATTAAACCATTAATTCCAAGATCACAATAAATTACTACAGGTATATCCTTTTTAATATGACTGATATTTCTATCAAGCCCCGACATAGGAATGTTTACGCTTCCTTCAATATAATCAAGACAGCCTTTTTCTCTAATATCAATTAGCTGAATTGCGTCTCGTGAGATGAATTTTTTATTTAATTCCTGTGAACTTATTTGTTTTGTTTTGTCGGATAATGTTGATTTACAAAAATCATCATAATCAAAATTGATTATATTATTCTTTAATTTTATTGCTTGTTCTACCGCATTCTCATTACGTTTTAACACGAAGGAATAAAAGGATGATCTTAATGTATCTACCACAAGTACTTTTCCATTAAGTATGTTACCTGATCCTGTAATCATTTTAATAACTTCGTTTGCTTGCAGGTTGCCAATTATACCCGGCAAAACACCAAGCACACCGCTTTGAGAACAATCAGGTGCCGTATCGGGGGATGGTGGTGCAGGGAAGAGACATCGATAAGTTGGTCCTTTTGCACTATCTCTATCTGCATAATTAAAAACACTTGCTTGTCCCTGGAACCGGTCTATCGACCCATACACGAAAGGTTTATCCAGAATAACACATGCATCATTAATAAGATACCGGGTGGGAAAATTATCTGTTGCATCAACAATAATATCATAATTTTTTATTATATCAATTGCGTTTTGGGGTAATAATCTTAAAAAGTGTTCTGTAAAATATACGTGTGGATTTAAATCTTGTAAATGCTTAATAACTGCTTCTGTTTTTGGTTTACCGATTTTTGATGTGCCAAAAAGAAATTGTCTGTGAAGGTTGGTTTTTTCTACAAGGTCTGCGTCAAGAACACCTATGTGCCCTACTCCAGCACCTGTTAAATATGAAAGGACGGGACAGCCCAATCCACCAGCACCGATTACCAGTACACTTGCGTTTTTTAATTTTAACTGTCCCTGCTCACCAATTTCCTTTAAGAGCAGATGGCGGCTGTAGTAAATATTTTCTTCGTAAGATAACATTATTCAATTTCCATTATAGCATTGGCAAATTTGTGCGCAATGTTTTTTTGGAAGAACTTGCCATTTTAATTTTTACTTATTATAAAATTGCAAATATTACCCGCCGGCGAACGGCGGCATCACTGCAACAATATCACCTTCATTTAAAGTACAATTACTATCTATAAACTCCTGGTTTATTGCCAATCTGAATGTGTAATCCTCTAAGCTGGGAATGAGAGATGTCAAATGATTTTGCAAAGTCTCTGTATCGCTAATATCATTAAGTATCATTTCTTGTTTCCCAGCAGCTTCCCTTAGAATACCGAAGAATAATATTTTTACTTTCATTGTTTTCTTAAATGTTTATATAAATAATTTAGAGAACTAACTTTCCGGCTGTTTTTCATCCAAATTGATTTTGTGCTGCAATTCCGCCAGCACTATGACACATCAGAAAGCCACCGAATAAAATCATAGCCGATTTACCAACCCCATTCCGAGAAACCAAATCTGTTGTTAGGTTTAACGTTGTTAACCCCCGATCTGAGCCATTGATAAATTAGAATTCCGGTTGTATCTCTCTTGTGATTCAAAACCATCTTTTGCCCGGTTCTGCACTGCCATGATAATTGCATCTTTTATTTGCATATCTGTTTTACCTGAGCGCAGCATCTCTTTTAAATTAACTGCCCCACGGTCATACAAACATGTTTTTAGCATACCCTCCGGCGTAATCCTCAATCTTGTGCAAGATGAGCAAAAGGTACGTGAATAGCCGGCGATAATTCCTATGGTGCCTTTATAACCCGGGTTATGAAAAATACGTGCGGTGGAATTTGGCAAACTTTGCTCATAAAGTAATGGGTATTGCTGTCGTAAAATATCAAGAATTTGATCGGCACATATTATGCTTTCCAAAGCCGGTCCTCCACTAAAAGGCATTTGTTCAATAAAGCGCATCTCGATTGGCTTGTCTTTCGCAAGGCGGGAAAATGAAAGAACCTCATCATCATTTATCCCTGCTAATACAACCATATTTAATTTTACGGGTATCGCAGATTTTAGAGCCTTATCAATATTCTCAATAACAATATCAAATTCATCCCTACGAGTAATCTTAAAAAATCTATCTTTCTGTAAAGAATCCAGGCTGATATTTAAACTGCCTATTTTTAATTGTTCCAGATCGGATATAATATCTCCAATAAAAACAGCGTTGGTGGTAATATTAATTGAATTTATCTCTTCAAATTTGTTAACTCTCTTTAAAAACTCCAGTACTCCTTTTCGTGCAAAAGGTTCGCCACCGGTAATCCGCAACTTATTTACGCCGAGGTTCTGAAATATCTGAATAAGTTGTTCCGTCTCTTCAAATTGGAGAATATAATCACGACTATTTAAAGGAATACCTTCGGCGGGCATACAATATAGACAGCGCAGGTTACAGCGGTTGGTAATGGCTAACCTCAGATAATTCATCTCTCTGCCAAATGGATCGACAAGACGGGTCTTGGGATTTACTGATGTTTGCAGTTTATTCGTTACAAATTTCATTGTTACTCCTTTTCAAATCCGGGAGGCGCTACTGTTTCCGGCAACACCCTATCGGCCTCAAACCATATGAAAACTTAGGCTTTTTGGCTCGGAGTTATTTCGCTTATAGTTTAAATATTAAATGTCTTTATTGCCATGGAGGTTTACGATCCGCACATTAAAGATTCTAAATGATTTTTGTAATCATTGTTGCTAACTTAGTTTTCCTGAAATTAAGACACAAATACCAAAAGATAATTTATTTTTATGTTGAGCAATTAGTTTTTGTATAAAAATATTGCGCATTTTTAATGACTGTTACTGCCGGATTTTCTCAGTTTTTCTAAATCAACTTACCACTAACAGGTATTACTAAAAATATAAATTAATGTAAAATATTATTTACCAGCCACATGTGGAGTGGGGATATTTCTTTAAAAATTTTGTAAACGAAGTTTACATATGATCCCCCATCCAGCTCGTCTAATTTTTCACCATCATACCAGGCATAAATTCCGTTGTACAGAAGATAGTCGGCATACTTACTATTCGGATCATAACCGCTTGGTGTCTTCTTGTAATGTTTATCGTTAATTGTGTAAATACCTTTTTTAGTTATTTTCTTTACGATTGAATCCAGTGCTTTTCCTTTTGCAGGATCGGAAACAGTATCCCGGTATTTTTTAAGATGTTCTTTTGAGAACATATACATTCCACTGCCGATACCAAATCGTTTTGGTTCTAAGTGAAAATAAAATCCGCTTCCCTCCATTTTTTTCCCGGGACCTTCCCAGAAATACAACCCCATGTTAGTTTTATATGGCCCTTTGTTTTTACTAAAACGAACATCGCGGTAAATTCTAAATATCGATTTATCTATCTTTGGTAATGCCCGGATGTGCGGAGAAATATTTTGAAGTTTTTCTCCCATCTCTACTACAAATTGGATTGCTGGTTCAAGAAAATCTTTATCATAAATATTTCTGTTAGCTGAGAACCATTCTCTGTTATTATTTTTAGAAAGCTTTTTAAGAAAAGCCACAGTGTCTTTAGGAAAGTTGCTTGATTTTTTGTTGTCCATTTATCTCCAAACTTAAAATTCTTTTTTCTAAGTATAATAAAGTTTTAAACAGAAGTGAAATTTTCCGTTCTGCTTATTGTTATGATTAAATTAACTTTTATTTGGGCGAATGAAAAGTAAGGGTATTACCTTCAGCAATAAAAAATATTTTCATATATTACTCCTCTCAGGTTTGTTGTAAAGATTTTTGCCTAAGAATTATATACAACATTAATTATTTCTAAATCAATAAAAAACACTATTGTTGGAAATGGATTTATTTACTGACAATCGGTATATGTTGATATTAATTAATATTTGTTTCCGTTATGATTGTGAATTACTATGTTGTTGTTAAAGTAATGTGGGGGGTGTTAATAACTGGTTGATATGTTTATGACAATTTGTTTGTAACTTGGAGTTATCCTAACCCGTGTTTACAACAATCACCTAATGACAACTTATGAACACCTTAAATTTGATACTTATACTTATAAGTTATTATAAAATATGTTGATGCATTGTTATCAACATATTAACATTGTAATTATTACAATTAATAAGTAAATATATATATATATTAATAATATTGATGTTAGTAAATGCTTTTAATATATAAGATTATGCCAAATTTGTATATTTTTCAAATATTTCCTTTGGCCTAAATTTTGACTTAAATTATTGTTTTTAGATAAGAAATTAAAATATTGAGGAAAAAAATGAAGAAAATATTAACCATAATTACAATATTGACCATCTCAATGTCGTTTTTGTCGGGATGTTCTAATACTGTTGGCACAAAAATCACATTCCAGAATTTTGCATCAAATAAGGTTTTTATAAACTTCAGAGCCTCCTTAATTCCTGTGAATGCAGGTGAATCTGTTGTTTTAACAGAAATACCAAAAGGAAAATATGTGTATGCAACTACCTATGAGGAACCATTCGGAACAACTTCTTCATCGGCAGAAGGTGACGTTTCAGGCGAGATAGAATTATCAGCGGGAACCAAGGTATTGATTGTTTACGCCAGCATATTTGTAGATTTTGTTTATAAAATCAGCGCTACAAAAACTACTACAGATGACTTATCTGGTGGTGACACAGACCCAGTAGGTCCGTAATTTTAAGAATTAAATAATAATTTTACAGTTTTTAATAACTATTATTTAATAGTATAAAATTTAGGTAAAAACACTTCATTTCCTGCCATTAATTATCCTCTTCTACATTGAGATTGGACTCTCATTTTTGTATTTT
>JBATTD010000037.1:0-4034 GCA_049670345.1 Ignavibacteriaceae bacterium | reverse complement strand
ACTTAACAAAGAAAGTGCTTTAAATCGCATCTATGGGCTTTAAAAGGCATAGTTTGAGGGGTATATTAATTACTTGCTAAATACCAACAGTAGCCAATTAACAAGATAGTTGCTTCTAACAATTAATATCACCAATTTACATATAAGAAATATTTCTACCCCTTAGGAGAAACGTATAGAATAACGTTACTCTTAAATTTCCTTCCAGGATATGGTGTTTCCCCCAAGGCTTAGGATAATTACAAAATACCACAATGTTAATATTGTCTTCAATATTTACAATCATTGGTGGAAATTATGAGTACAAATCAAACCGCAGAGCATCTTGCTAATCTAACCTTCAACCTATTAGCAAGGTGCCAGGAAAAAGAAGCCTGGTTAGCAGAAGCGCACGGACTATTCCTCGCAGAATTTAGATGCCTTCGCCTATTTGGATCTGATGAAAGTCTGAATAACACACAAATTTCTAAACGGATGAAACTGAGCCCGAGCAGATTAACCAGAATAATTGATACTCTTGTACAAAAGGGATATATGAAGAGGGAGATTGAACAATATGATCGAAGAAATATGAGGGTATTCTTATCAAGAAGAGGAAAAATACTTACTAATAAACTAAATAAGGCATTTGTTGATATTCATTACGAGATTTTGAAGGATATTGATGTTTCACAACACGAGCCTTTAATTACTGCTATGGGACATCTTCAATTAGCCATTGAAAAGTGGCTGCAGAAAACAAAATAGTCATCTCTAATCAGATAGAAATTTTGAGGCTAAGAAGTGGGTTTTGATGAGGTAACTTTAATAAATTAAGAAATTTTTAATAGGAGGCTGATATGCAAAATAGATTCGTCGAGGTATTAAAGTATGTACTGGTTTTATTATTCTTGGTTTACACTTCTGTTATTGCGCAAACTGAACAATTCTCACCACAGAGGGAACTATCCCGCGATAGCATATTAACTTATGCAAGGATGATCATTGACTCTTCAAATAGCCGAGTTTTCATAACTGTGGATGAATTAGGAAAACCTCGTGCAAGAACAATGTCTCCATTCACACCTGAAGAAAATTGGATAATATGGCTTGGTACATTTCCAACCAGCAGAAAAGTTAAACAGATTAAAAACAATCCGAACGTAGTTGTTTTCTATTACGACAGTAAAAGTTTCAGCTATGTAAATGTTTCTGGTACTGCTCGGTTGGTAAATGATCCCGATCTAAAAGCAAAATATTGGAAAGAGGGCTGGAAAAGATTTTATCCCGATAGGGATAAAGATTATATTCTTGTTGAAGTAACTCCAGATAGATTAGAAGTCTGCAGCTTTAAGTATAATCTTTTGTGGGATCAGGATGGAATTCCACCTTCAGTTGAGTTTGATACTAATGGAAGCAAATAATTATGTTGTAATTAAGATAAAATGAATCAGGCTGAAGTGAAGATTGCAACGGGGAGTTCTGAGTGACTACGAAATTTTTGAAAAAAACTTGATTAATTATGTTTACTATTCATTGCTATATTTGATACAAGTAAAAACTATTTTTTTAGGGATAAATATATGCAAAAGAAACAATTAGGAAACTCAGATTTAAACATAACAAGTATAGGATTTGGTGCGTGGGCTATCGGTGGTGGCGGATGGGAATTCAGTTGGGGACCACAAGATGATAGGATATCTATAGAAGCAATTCATCGTGCACTTGAACTTGGTATAAATTGGATTGATACTGCTGCTGTTTATGGATGCGGGCATTCTGAAGAAGTAGTTGCAAAGGCACTTTACGATTGGAGCGGAGAAAGACCATATGTATTTACAAAATGCATTTTACTTTGGGATAATGGAAAAATATTTCAAAATTATAAACCTGAGTCTATAAGGCAGGAATGTGATGATAGTTTAAGTAGATTAAATACAGATGTTATAGATCTATACCAATTGCATTGGCCGCCTGAGGAAGATGAAACACTAATTGATGCTGCTTGAGAGATGATGGCAAGATTAAAAGAAGAAGGCAAAGTAAGGTGGATAGGAGTATCTAATTTCAACATTGAACAAATGAACCGTGCCCAAACAATTTGCCCAATAACTTCTCTACAACCGCCATATTCTCTCATAAATAGAAATATCGAAGCTGAGATTTTACCTTATTGTATGGAACAAAATATTGGTGTTATTGTTTATTCGCCAATGGCTTCTGGATTATTAACTGGTGCTATGACGAGAGAAAGAATAAAAGATTTGCCGGATGATGATTGGCGGCTCAAATGGGATGAATTTAAAGAGCCAAAGATTACAAAGAATCTTGAACTTGCTGAGAGACTCAAGGAAATTGGAAACACACACAATAGAACTGCTGGGGAAATAGCAATTTCCTGGACTTTGAAACATCCTGCTGTTACCGGAGCTATTGTGGGGGCAAGGAGTCCTGAACAGGTTTATGGTGTTATGAAAGCGGGAGAGTTTGAATTAAGTGATGATGAAGTAAATGCATTGGAAACAAATTTTAGTTGAAACTACGAGAAATTTAATAAATACTACTTGTTGAAACTAAGAACCTGCCTGCCGGCAGGCAGGGATGGTGTTGATGAAGTAACTATAACGGTATATGATTTTATTTATGCCCCTATCATTGAAAGCTGATAGGGGTTTTTTATTTGATTTTTCCAACCTAATTGACCCCCATTCCCCCTAAAACGAAGGGTGGGGGTTGATGGAGTGCAGGGTGCTACCATTCCACAATATATTTTTACAATCCATTACTCGCTCATTGTCAAGTGAGTAGATTTGAGTCGTTTTAATATTTTCGTGACCGAGTAATTCTTTAACTGCATACAAAGAAACACCACGTTGAACCAATACTGATACAAAGGAATGCCGGAGTGAGTGAAAGTGAATTTCATCATTTAACTTTGCTGACCTTACGGCTTTCTTAAATTGCTTGCTTACAAAATCTTCATTTAACTTTGTACTTGAATAGCAATAGAATATAAAACTGCTTTTACAGTTAGTTGAATAACGCCTGACTAAAATTTCTTTAACTCTTTGGTGGATGGGGATAATTCTTTCTTTTTTACTTTTACTTGTAAAGCTGTTTGAGTTTTTAACGGTGACCAGGTTTTGATTGAAATCAACCCAGGACCAATTCATATTTACTAATTCACCAATACGCATACCGCTGTAAAAAGCGGTAGTGAATATGTCTATTAGGAATTCGTATTTGGTGTTGTTAAGAATAAGCTGGAATTCTTCTTTGCTTATAAAGATTGGTAATGATTCTACCTGCTTTGGTGCTTTGATTTTTTTGAATGGATTGTCTTGGATGTATTCCCAAACTACTGCTTTAGAGAATGCTGCTTTAAGTGTACGGTAGTACAGACCAGCTGCTGCTGTTGAGTAACTGTTTATTGATGTTATGAATTTATCAACCTGCCTTGAGGAAATTTTATTTAAGTTAATTGCACCGATGAAAGCAGTAAATTTATTAAATGCCGGAATGATTGATCTTTCAATATAGCTTTTTGAACGGCAGCTTTTACAGTAGGTTAAATATTCCTCTTTGAATTGAATAAGAAAAACTGATTTGAGTTTTACCTTTGCTCCGTTGCTGTTGAAATCAAACAGAAATTTTTGAAGTACCTTCTCTGCTTCTGCTTTTGTCTTTTTCTTCGTTGATTTCTTCGTCCTTTTACCGTCAATGAAATATACGATTTGAAAGTAAGATGATTTCCTATCTTTAGTAAGAAACATTTAGATAACCTCCATTAGGATTATCCGAGTCGGTACAAAAGTCGGTACATTTTCGGTACACAGTCAGCGGGATTAGATAAAGGTAGCAGATACAAAAAACCCTCAATACTGCTTGTATTAAGGGCTTTGTAGTACGCCCGAGAGGAGTCGAACCCCTAACCTTCTGATCCGTAGTCAGACGCTCTATCCAATTGAGCTACGGGCGCATATAAAAACTTTATTTCAAAATAGACTCATCCGCTTCCATCCAATTGAGTTTAACTGCCGAAGGCAGGCTACGGG
>JBATTD010000036.1:0-1538 GCA_049670345.1 Ignavibacteriaceae bacterium | reverse complement strand
GAAATGAAATGGTCTTATAGGCAGTAGAGTTAAGCATTTTTTTATCATCTATCAGGTATGTGAAAAATTTATCCTCAAATAATTTGTTGATGGAATTAAAGTTTAACTTATAGCCAGTGTCCTTTTCAAAATCCTCCAATATTGCTTTAAGCCTTTTATGTTTTTGAATAGTTTCTTTTCCTACAATAGATCCCTTCGCCATAATGAATTGGTTGTAGATATCATAAATTGTATTTGACTTTTTCCCAAATTCAATTTTTATCTGGTTCTCAATCTCAGAGAATTCGATGGATGGATTTTCGGTTTTCATCTTCAATCGAATGGAATGAATTTTACCCTCGTAGCTACTTAAAAATCGATTAAGTAAATTAAGTTCCCCCTTCACTCTCGGATCTTTTGCCTTTCTAATGTTGGCTCTTTGGATATTCTTATCCCAATACTTTGTATCTACCTTTTCGTGAGTGTTAAGTAATAGTTTATTTCCATCCTCATATATATTTGCCCAAATTGTTCTAACTGTATTCGGACTTTTAGTTCTATCTGGATAAAAGCTTACTTTCATATTACCTGCTTTCTTCTGTTAATGCTTTTGAATCTTCAATCCTAATATAGCAATTTGGAATCTCCGAATCAAGAGTCCGCAAAGTATCCACAAAAAATTTATGTATAAAATAGCATATTTTGTAAAGTCCATTGGATAATCGAAATTTGGCTTAATATCTATAACTTATTATATTATAATATATTAGGTAATAATTTACGAAATGTTTTGAATACAATGATATGTAGGGTTCGGTTCCCACTCTCTCCGCAAGCGTTTTTGAAGATGCGATGGTTGCGATTTTAAGCGATTATCGCATTTTCTCTCCTCCTTAATCCTCTCAAATACACCCTGTTTTACCCCCACATGGAGAGTTTTTGGAGACCTTTTGGTGAGCTTATTATTTCTCTAGCAGCTTGTTCAGGCGGGAGACTTGAGGCAGGAGATGGTCGGTATTATTATGTACATAGGCTTCCGTTTGAACAACGGACCAGTGACCTAACAATTCTTTTATAGACTCAATAGGTATACCACGGTGAATGAGAAGAGTAGCATAGGTGTGCCTGAACTTATGCAAATATGCTCGTGATTCGATACCCGCATTCTCGGCGACTTTTTTACAGGCTTCTAACATTCTTCTTTCTTTTAACTGCTTTCCCATCGGTGAGCAAAACGGAGATAATGTGGTTATTGTAATATACGGCGGCAGAGTTGAGCAGGTGTATTTTGATGAGGAGAGTTGAGTTGGCTCTCCTTTAGCTTGAGGATTTAATTTTTTCTAATTACCTACAGTGGATAGTATAAAAATAGTAGCCGATTGAGGACTTCAAACCAATCAAATTACAAGAAAGTTGAAAGTAGGTTAGTGACGCCAAGAAATCAGCTATCCCGGCTATTATTTTTATGCAATGTTGGCGGTGTATGCTATTTTTTTTTAATGCTGGAATAATATATTTGAGTTACTTATATATCATTATGAAATTATAAAATAATTAAA
>JBATTD010000035.1:0-2090 GCA_049670345.1 Ignavibacteriaceae bacterium | reverse complement strand
GCTTAGGTTCTTTTTCATCAACAGATTGAATAATAGTACCGATAATATCAAAACCATCGGTTCCATCTTTTTTGAAATATGCGATTTCATTAATACCCTCTTTAAGAATCTTACCATCAATAGGTATAATGTATTTGCCAACAATATCATCAGCAGAGTTGACTGAATAAAATTGTGCTTTGCCCTTTGCTTCTAGTTCTACATCTATTTTATTTTTAAATTCACCTTCCAGCGGCGGTATCTCATACCTTTTATTATTAACTGTCAGGTATGCATCACCGTTTGTTTCAATGCCGCTCGCAAGAAATATTAGGCCAGGATTGGAAATATTTGGTTCATCCACATTTACAACAAATCCGGTAATCCTGTCTGTTCTACCTGTCATGTGATAGCTGTAGGAGGGGGCAATAGTTATACCGGTGTATATTTTATTTGTAGAATCCTGGCAAAATCCGCTTGTGATTAGGAGCATTATCAAAAATATTACAACCATTTTTAAGAGTCGAGCACTTTTCATAATTATTTCCTTTATATTTTTTTAAATTTCTGCAATTTGAAGCATTATAAAGAATATTATAGTTATACCTAAGACATTTAATTTGTTTGTGGTTTTTAACTATTTAGTAATAATTTTTATTGCATTTTCCCGATAGATCTTTTGAAGCACATTATCATTTAATCCAAATCCATTTAAAGCCCAATGATATCCAAATTCTTCATACTCATAAAAGTGTTCATCATCAGATTCTAGAATTCTAAATGTTACCTTATACATATCTTCTTCAAAACCCATATCGGTACCGTAAATAAGTCTGTCCTGATATTTATTGAAAAACTTTGCCGTATACTTAGGAACGGGCGCATTTTCAGCATAGCGTGCTGAAAAGTCAGCATATAAATTTGGATATTTGTCAAACAATCTTCCTAATGGTTCAAGGTCATGGTTACAATTAGCAAGATGGCAAGCTATAAAAGTTGTGTTGGGATGTTTGGCCACTGTGTTTTCTAAAGTATTAACTACTTCCGGTAAGTTTAGTATTCCTTCCTGATTATCAAGCCTCCATTCCAAAGCAGTCATTAAACCATCATTAGTTGAATCCATCGGTTCATAAAACCATTGTGGTTCTCCAACATGAATGTTTACAGGCATTCCAAGTTCAACACATTTTTCCCACACAGGATCCAGCCTTGGATCATCGACGTGCATTCCATAGGCCTTAGGAGTGCAGTAAAATAATCCCTTTCCTTTATCACCCAATTCACCAACTCCTTTTGCCCCTGTATTAAAACATCGCTCCAATTCTGCAACAGCATTCGGACCAAATCCAGGCTGATCATATCCGGTGTAATCAATTCCGCACCAAAGCTCGAATCTATCAGGGTATTTTGAATATGCCGCAACAATCGAATCAAATTTTGCCCCATATGATTTAGTCAATAATATTGTCTTTTCAATTCCTACCTTATCCATAGTCTCTACCCATTGATCAATTTCTTCAGGTGTTTTTGCATAAGGATGAGAATGCATATCAATGATCGGATACTTTGCTTTTTCAATATTGCTTACCGGTACTTTATAAATGCTTTTAGGTCTATAATTTTTCAGTAATATCCGATCAGCATCAGTCTGAGAGTAGGATGTAATTGCAGACATAAAAAAAATAGTTATACAAATATTCAAGAACCACATGTTATTTTTCATTATTCTTATCCAAACTCCATTATTTTATAAAATATGTTAAACTAAATTTTTCTATAATTTATACGCTACATATTTGCTTTTAGAGTTAATGAACCATCATCATTTAATTTTTGATGGCATGCCCATTCAACTGGATAACGCTCACCTTTAACTTCTAATTCGGCTTTAACTTTTAATCCAATCCAATTTGTACCTTCAGGTAGAACAAACATTGCTTGTCGAACCCCGGTAGTTTTTGGATAACCCGGATCTAAACAGCCGCTTACGTTTACATCCTTATCATCACTAAATATAGTTATACGCAACACACCTGGAACACCAGCAATTCCATCGTTAACAAAGCCCATAATTAAACCTGGGTGTCCCTCTTTATTGAAACTCCATATCC
>JBATTD010000034.1:0-1834 GCA_049670345.1 Ignavibacteriaceae bacterium | reverse complement strand
GCTTTTGCCTTTGATGCATCGAATAGTGTACTGGTTGCCAAAGAGCTTATAGAAAAAATATGAAACCAATTTTAGAGCGGATAAAAAATGGTGAAGTGCTGGTTGCCGACGGTGCAATGGGTACGATGCTTTTTGAAAGGGGTCTAAGACCCGGTGATTGCCCGGAACTACTGAACCTGACAAAACCAGAAATTCTGGAAGAGGTAGCGCAACTCTATTTTGAAGCTGGTGCTGATGTTATTCAGACAAATACATTTGGCGGATCTCCACTAAAGCTTTCTGATTATAAACTTGAGGATAAATGTGAGGAAATCAATTCTAAAGCAGTAGAAAGTGTGAGAAAAATTATTTGGGAAAGTGCTTATATATCAGGTTCGTGCGGTCCTTCAGGAAAGTTGTTAAAGCCATACGGTGATACGGAACCTCAATTATTACTAGCAGGATTTGAGCGGCAGATAGATGCTCTTACAAAGGCTGGTGTTGATATTATTTGTATTGAAACAATGACCGATCTACAGGAGGCTACTATTGCAGTTAAAGCTGCAAAAAATATTCATCCTGAAATTCCTGTTATGGTTTCGATGACGTTCGACAAAATCCCAAAAGGATATTATACAATTATGGGTGTGAACATTGAAGACGCCGTTAAAGGATTGGACGATGCCGGTGCAGATATTATAGGATCTAATTGCGGTAATGGTATTGATATTATGATCGATATTGCCAATCAGATGAAAGAGCTCTCTGATAGACCAATACTTATTCAATCCAATGCAGGAATACCGGAAAATAATGATGGGGAAATAGTCTATCCTGAATCACCATCATATTTTGAAGATAAAACATTAGAACTTATTGAAGCAGGTGTTTCCATAATTGGCGGGTGCTGTGGTACAACACCGGAACACATTCAGGCAATAAGAAGAATTGTAGATTCATCTATCAGAGCTAAAGGTTGAAAACTAACCCGGACAAAATGAAAACTGAACAACGTGTTCTGGGTTTCTGGACAAGTACTTCTCTTGTTGTTGGAAATATGATTGGCTCTGGAATATTTTTACTCCCGTCAGCCCTTGCTGTCTACGGAGGTATAAGCATTTTTGGCTGGATGTTTACAACCATCGGTGCGATACTTCTCTCACTTGTATTTGTGAACCTGAGCCGTGAATTTCCAATTATTGGAGGACCTTACTTTTATGCAAGAAAAGGTTTTGGCGATTTCTCAGGTTTTATTGTTGCGTATGGATATTGGATATCAATACTCTGCGGCAACGCAGCGATATCAGTTGCACTCGTAAGTTATCTTGCTATGTTTATTCCAGCTTTATCAGAACAACCAATACTGGGTGCGTTGGGTGCGCTTGTTAATCTATGGATTTTAACATTCATAAATTCGGTTGGTGTACGTATCTCTGGCAGGGTTCAATTCATTACAACGGTGCTCAAAATACTTCCATTAATTGCTATAGCTTTTTTCGGAATATTCTATTTTGAACCAAATCATTTTATACCCTTAAATATAAGCAGTGAGACCTCCTTTACTGCAATTACTGCCACTGCTGCTTTAACCCTCTGGGCATTTCTCGGATTAGAATCAGCAACAATACCGGCAGATAATATTAAGAATCCAAAACGAACTATTCCGAGAGCAACTATAACCGGTACGCTAATAGCTGCATTCGTTTACATTATTGCAACAGTATCGGTGATGGGAATCATTTCTCCAACCGATTTATCTAATTCCAATGCTCCCTTTGCAGATGCTGCAGCACAGTTGTGGGGTCCGGTAGCAGGATATGTTATTGCTGCTGCAGGTGTAGTTGCATGCTTTGGT
>JBATTD010000033.1:0-3508 GCA_049670345.1 Ignavibacteriaceae bacterium | reverse complement strand
AAAGCGAGTGATCCGACAACTAATAAACCCAATATGTTCTCCTGTTAAATTGAAAGAATGACAATTCAAAAATAACTAAAATGAAAACTAATGCACAATTTCAGTATTATTAACTAAAATTAATTTTCTATTTCTATAAACTTCAGAAAACTCTTCTCATTTAAAAAATATTCTTCAATCAGGTCAACAGCTTTTCGCTGCCCGTACCATGCAAGTAATCTCTTTGCTTCATTCGGAGTTACCCATTTGTATTCACTATGCTCATCGCTGATGATTACCTTCGAATCTTTTTTTACCTGAACTGCAAACACAGGGATTAAACAAATTGAATCGGTTTGTGAAGAATAAAATGAGTTTACTTTTGGTGCAACCCACATCTTTAGTGGTGTTAGGTTTGTTTCTTCTTTTAGTTCTCTCAGCGCAGTTTCAAACGCCTTTTCGCTCTCCTTTATTTTACCGGAAACCATCTGCCACACAGCAGGATATATTTGATCTTCAGCTCTCTTCAAAAGAAGAAACTCTATTCCATTTTCAGTTTCTCTAAAAATATGTGTTTCTATTAAATTTGAAATAATGTTCATTCAGTAATCCCTTTTAAAAATTATTTGATGGCTTAATCTCTAATTATTAGTTGCGTGACCTTCTGTTCTCACTGCGGCCCAATCGGACAAATCATATAGTAACTCCAAGGAACTGAATTATCATTATTCTTATTCATCAAAATCAAAAACATATCTTTCTTCATGGTCAATCTGAAATTTCTTCAGGAATTCTAAATATTCTACCTTGAAGGTTTTTCTTTTATGATGTTGTTTTTGGTTCATTATGTATTTAATTACCGAGTCAATTTGAGAGTAAGAATAGGAAAAAGCACCAAACCCGATTTGCCAACCAAATTTCCCTTTTACAAATTTTTTCTCATTGATAAAATTAGTAGAATTATTCTTAATATCTCGTACTAAATCTGAAAGTGCAATAACTGGTTTTAAATTAATCAAGATATGGATATGATTATGGTAACCGTTAATTGCCAATAATTTCTGTTTTTTGTTCCTGATTATTCCGGTAATGTATTTATATAATTCCTCTTCCCAACTCTCATCGATTATTGAATGCCTACCTTTTACAGCAAAAATTGTCTGAATATAAATTTGTGTATATGTGTTTGCCATCTATAATCCTTTAGTATTATTATAAATAATCCAATATTTACTATTATCTCAGATATATCATCCCAAAAAATTGTGCTGGACTAAATTTAAGGGAATTATCTTCTGTTTGTTTTTGTATCAATTTATTTAGTTACTGGAATAAATATGCCATACCTACGGCATTTTTTATGAGTTTATTATTTGTTTTTCTATAAACATATTATCCCTACGGGATTTATGAGTTCCGATAGGAATGGAATATTTATAGAATTATATCATTCGATACATATTGAAAATCCCTTTAGGGATGATATATTTCAACCATACATCCATACAACATCCTCGTTTTGTGTTTAGAAATACGCTCTCGCTTCTGCACGGGCAGTATGAATCACTCTCTGTGCTCCCTGCAGTCTGCCATCATAATTAACCGTAATTTGTAAAAACGATGCGACGCGGTAATCGAAATTTACTCTTGCAAAATAATTTTTGCCTAACTGATTACCACCTGTTAATTCAAATGGAATAAAATTTTCCTCAGTGTTTGCAATCAGTTCACTTCTTTCAATTTCAATTCTTAATCTTCCCAAACCAGTAAACGATAGGCTGAATCTCAACCGCTGTGAATTCAAATCAACAACCGTTGGTATCTCCGGAAAAGTATCTTCACTTTTTCCAACTTTTAAAACAAACCCCACTTCAAGATTTCTATTTGGTCTGTATGAAAAATCTGAAGTGATGTTGTTATCAGTAATTGCCAGATTCCGTGTCGGGTTGTTTGCCGAAGCATTGTTATTTGTAATATTCACAATGTCTGTTTGATTGCTAAACTCTCTTACCATTCTAAATCTTATTCTCATACTTCGTTCGCGGTTATAACCTCTTTCAATTCCTGCATTAAATTCACTCATTTTATTGTTTTGTAAAAACCTGAATCTAAAAGACAGTTCCGAACTGTTTTCGTTAATAAACAAATCCTGCTGGAAGAAATTGGAACCACGAATTGTTGTACCTTCAACCTGAAAATAATTGAAATTGAGAAGATAAATTTTTGAAAAATCTTCCTCTCTTGTAATCTCTTCAATTCTCCAAACCGTTTCAGTTGAGAATGGTTTAAGGATACTACCTAAAACATTTTTTGTGTCGAAAATATCAGCATATATAATTTTCCACCGCGTACTTGCTCTCAACTCGATAACCGGAAATAATTCATCAGATGGTATTGTTATCAAAATAAAATCACCATCAAAAACAACTGGTGCAAATTCTTCTTCATCAGCAATACCGTTCCCGTTCAAATCACCCAGATAAATATAATTTCCTGTTCCGCTTTCAACCGGAATGAACACTTTTTCCAATCGTGCGGACATTTTTGTTGATACTTCGTAAAACAGGTTTCCGTTAAGAATGGGATCCCAAAATTTAAACTTTGATGTTGAACGCACAAGTATAGTTTGATTATCAAGTGAACCCGTCTGTTTGAACTTCTCACTAAATTTTCTATCTCTGAATGTAAGATTAAATATCGTGTTGATTTCTTTAATACCACCGTATGCTAATTCAAAATATTGTGTAGTTGCACGTGCTTCTTTTTCCATTATTCCATTCAAAGGAAGGTAATCATCTCGAAGAGAATATTTTGCGCCAATTTTCAAACCATTAAGATTTACAATCTGCAGATAAGGATTTACTTCAAGATATTTAAGACTACCGACAGTTAGTGAATCTTTATCTGCTGCTTTAGTTTCTTTATCTTCTGCAAGGAATTCGATACCCGGTTTAAGCTTCCAGAAAATCAAAAAGCCATTACCCTGCTGCCGCAGCCAGTTTGTCTTAGAATTTATATTTTCAGTTTCAACATAATCTAAGTTATAATCTAAGTTGTAATCATCATTGTTCGAAATCTTAAGGATATTATTAAATCTGTTCGATTTAAAATTATTTCCTTTTCTTAAAAATCCAGCCGAAGATAACAAACTAACTTGCTGTACCGGTAGTAGACTTAATCTTACTTCTCTGAGCGATTCATCCTCTCTGCTTGTTGTAGGAGAAATATTATAATCACGTTGGAATTCAACCTGGTTAATTCTTTCCGGTGTAAAGAACCTGCCCTGAATGAAACGGTCTTTATACGATAATCCGATTTTACCAAGATTTATAGAACCCAAACTGACTTCACTTGGATTAATATTTATGAAGACATTTGTAGCGTAACCATAATTATCGCTGTCATCTTTAACGGATAATTTGTTTCTATCCCAGTAACTTCCCGCATATTCAACATTAATTTGAGTATTATCAAAAGGGCTGTAGCTCACTGAAAGGTTGCCCAATTTATTTTCTTCGGGTATTGGCAG
>JBATTD010000032.1:0-3775 GCA_049670345.1 Ignavibacteriaceae bacterium | reverse complement strand
ATGCCAATCACGCCTGTCATCAGAAGGATCATCCGGATCGCCGTAATACCATCTTTCTGTATCAACACAAACAAAATGTACATTAATATAATCGAAAGAGTAGGTTAATCCTTTTTCATCATCAGGTCCGTTCATAAAAACATCAGTAAAAACCGATCTGAAATTATCTTCATCCTTTGGATGCCTTACTTCGTGATTACCAATAACAGGCCAGATGTATGGCCAAACCATGTGTGAATTATTATAAACGGGCGACATGATTTTCTTCCAATATAATAAATCTGCCAAAGTAGTATCATGATATTCCTCACTACCTTCAACCATGTCCCCTATAAACATCAAAAATTTAACTTCTTTTTGATTAGCTACAAGATGATTAACAAGTGCTGAAAGAACGGTTTCGTTACTTCCACTATCTTCACCACGGCTGTCCGACATAGCAGCAAATGAGAATTCCTGTGCAGACATATTGGAAATAAAAATTATGCTGAATAAGATAATTAGTAATATAAACGAATATTTAGTTTTCATAGATTTTCTGTTTAATTTAGAAAGTATTTGTTAGCAATAATTCCCGATAGAAGAGGTCCGTTCAAAAATGTCTTTTAATTTTTTGTGATCTTTTGTTTTGCCTAAGGCAAGCATCAATTTAATTCTGGCTTTCTGCCCATTTAAAAAATCGGTGAACATTACACCTAAATTATGAAGATGAACACCCGCACCAGGATAACTATAAACATAATCGGTTTCACCGGCAGGGCATCTTGAAACGAGTACAATTGGAATTCCCTTTTCAGCCGCATATTTTATGCCTTCAAATGAAGGGGGTGGAACGTTGCCAACTCCAAGTGCTTCTATAACAATTCCTTCGGTACCACTATCAGCAGAGAATTTAAAAAACTTATCATTCATTCCAGCATAAACTGTAATGAGATCAACATTTGTATTTATACTTTTTGCTTCGAGTGTTTCGAGACAACGAGGCAACCTGTTATAAGTTATCCTGTTATTTTGAACAAATCCAAGTACGCCAAAATCCAAACTTTGAAATGTACCAAGTTCATCCGAGAAAATTTTTGTTACTTCGCTTGCAGCATTTATCTCACCATTTAAACATACAAGCACACCAAGATCTTTTGAGTTATCATTCAAACAAACCTGAATGGAATCAAGAAGATTTTTCGGTCCGTCCCAATTCGGTTCCGAACTATTCTTCATCGAACCGGTAATAACAATCGGAATATCTGTTTCTATTGTTAGATCGAGTAAATATGCCGTTTCTTCAAGAGTATCAGTTCCGTGGGTAACAATTACACCATCAAAATTATTTTCATTAAGTTTTTGTTTTATTACATATGAAAGCTCTAACATCAACTCTGGAGTCATATGTGGTCCGGGATATTTTCCAAAATCATAACAAGTTATGTCAACCAGTTTTCTTGCTTCTGGAATTTTACTTACCAGTTCATCGCCTGAATATTTAGGAATTGCCCCACCGGTTTTTGGATCCAGCATCATCGAGAAGGTCCCGCCGGTGAAAACTATAAGAATGTTCTTCATATTTTATTATCTCATTTAAACTTAATTGAAGTTCACCGGTCATTAAAAATGTAATTTTACTGTAAATATAACCAAAGTAAAAATATATTATTAAGAATAATTACCTTGAAGCTTTAACAATCTTAACCTATTTTTACTATAGCAAAAAATTAAATTTTGAGGTAATTATGTTAATGGTAGAAGATGTGGATTTAACACCAAATCCACACGCACTAAAATTTATATTAAATAAAAAATTACTGGCGGCCGAGACAAGACAGTACCCTGATAAAGATTCAGCAATGAATGATCCGTTTGCAAAAGGTATTTTTGAAATAGATGGTGTCGCTTCTGTTTTTTATATGGATAAATTTGTTACAATTGAAAAAACTGTTGATGCAAACTGGGGACAAATCCAGAGACCATTCATTGAGTTTTTGAAATCATTTGACACAGGTTTAATTCCGGAAGAAAAGAAGGTAGAGGTGAGCGAAGAATCTCAGGATAAGTTGATTCTGCAGATAAACGAACTGCTCGATCAAAAAGTTCGACCTGCGCTTGCAGGTGACGGTGGTGGTTTGGAAGTAGTGGGAGTTGATGGTTTTACTGTAAAGATACGATACCAGGGTGCTTGCGGAACTTGCCCGAGTGCAATAAGCGGAACTCTTATGGCAATTGAAGGTTTACTACGAAGAGATATTAACCAGGCATTAGAAGTAGTTGCTGCTTAATATTATTTGGCTGTGATTTTTAGGGAAGAAGTTTTTTAACCTCTTCCCTTTTTTAATTAATATACGATTTGAACTTAATGAAATTAAACCAGGCAAAATATTATTCGTCCTTTATTATTGATAATATTCATTTTACTGTTATCACTTCAACTAACGGAATAAGAGAAATTATTTTTAATATTGAAAAAGATAACTCTAAACTTTTAAATACAATTCGACTCAAACCCCAAGATCCGGATATGTTAAGCGTTTATCCTCAATTAAAAGAATATTTTAGAGGAGAGAGAAAGCATTTCGATCTTCCATTAGAAATTGAAGGAACCGAATTCCAGAAAAGAGTTTGGAATGAATTGTTAAAAATTCCGTATGGAAGAACAATAAGTTATAAAGAGCTGGCTGTTAGATTGGGAGATGAAAAATTAATTAGAGCTGCCGCAAGTACAAATGGTGCAAATCCCTTACCGGTTGTTATTCCCTGTCACCGTGTTATTGGATCAGATGGATCATTAATTGGATACGGGGGAGGATTGAAGATTAAAGAAAAACTATTGGTTTTGGAAGGAAGCCGGCAAAAGGACCTGTTTAATCTCTGAGATAAAAGTATTCAAGTTGCAATCAGCATACACCCAAATTATTCAGAGCAAAAGGCACTTCTCAATTTTTCATTCAGTCATCAGCATTTAATTCTGTGTTAGCTATGAATTCAAAATCTTCATCCGCTTGAATGTTTGAATGTCCCTCACATTCTCTTATCATCTGGTTAAGTTCATCTTGGTAGAAAAATTTATCTTTACCGAATGCGGGTCTAAGGTCACTCATCCAGGTTGCCTCATCATCAAATTTAGCAAAGAAAGGTCTTTTAGCCCATTTAGGATTTCTTGCTTGCAGCATAGTTAATACGAAAACTTTTTCACCGTGTATTTCAGTAATTCCCTCAACTGAAACCTTACCGGGAAGAGCTGACATCGAAGGCCCTCTAACCGTTTTGCCTAATCCTGAAATGTTTTCATACGCTTCCTTATAAATTTCATACGCCCTGTAAAGAGGTATTTCGAAGTAACCTTTTGCTCCTGTATTTCTTTCAATAAAAAAGTAATAAGGAATACAACCAAGTTTAACCTGCTCTAACCATAATTTTGTCCATACATCGGGGTCATCATTCACATGCTTTATAAGGGGCGATTGAGTTCTGATTTGCGCACCTGTGTTTCTTATTCTTCTTACTGCTTCCTTTGCAACATCCGTTGAGAGTTCTTTCCAATGATTATAATGTCCCATTACAGCAAGGTGCTTGCCCGAATTTACTATCTTCTCGAACAATCTTAAAATATCGTCCGAATCTTTATCGGTTACAAATTTATAAGGCCAGTAAGCAACAGATTTTGTGCCGATTCTGATGTTTCTGATATGATCAAATTCCGGTTCGAGAAGAGGTTCGATGTAAGATGCAAGATTTTTTGCACTCATTATCATCGGGTCGCCGCCGGTTATTAGAACATCGGTTA
>JBATTD010000031.1:0-2183 GCA_049670345.1 Ignavibacteriaceae bacterium | reverse complement strand
ACTCATTGATAAAGAAGGAAGATACTTTGAACTTTATACATATCAGGCAAGAATTTAGAGTTGATAATGTCATTCTGAAGGAATCTTGTTAAAGAGGATTGTTTTACCACAGAGTTCACAGAGAAGGTACAGAGTGCACGGAGTTTATACTATAGCCCCCATTTATAGATCATTCGTTTATATTTGTAATCTATCAATTAGTTATTGATAATATTAATTTTTCAATTGAAATTATTCTCCTGTTTTTATGGCAAACAATGTAAGTCCCGTAATATTATCTGCAATGGATCTTAAAGTTCACTTTGGTGAACAGGTAGTTCTTGATAAGGCATCACTAAGTGTTCATGAATCAGACAGGATCGGATTGGTCGGAAGAAATGGTTCAGGCAAATCGACTTTCTTGAAAATTATTTCTGGTATAATGCAGCCCGATTCAGGGGAAGTCGCTGAAAGGAAAGATCTGGTTATCGGATTTCTCTCCCAGGAATTTACACTTGACGAATCAAAAACTGTTTATCAAAACATCTTAGACGGAGCGCAAAGAGAGTGAACTCTTATTGATGAATATGAGAACACACCGTTCGATTCACCCAATAAACAAAAACTTGAAGAAGAAATACTGCGCTTGGACAGCTGGCATCTCGAAAAGCGAATTAATATTTTAATACGTTCACTTAGCGCACCAGAAGGTATAAGAGAAATCAGCACATTATCCGGCGGAGAAAAACGAAGAACTGCTCTTTGCCGCGCTTTATTATCAAAACCAAATTTGCTGATTCTTGATGAACCCACAAACCATCTTGATACAAATTCAATTGAGTGGCTGGAAGATTTTCTGGCTGTGTATTCAGGTACATGCATTTTTGTTACACACGATCGTTATTTTCTTGACAGGATTGCAAACAGGATAGTAGAACTATCCGGCGGAACATTTTATTCTCATTCCGGCAATTATACAGATTACCTGGTAAACAAGGCAGACAGAAAATCAATACAGGAAGTTGAGGATCGAAAAAGACAAAACTTTTTAAAGAGGGAACTCGAATGGGTTAGACGGGGACCAAAAGCAAGGCGTACCAAAGCAAAAAGCCGCCTCAATAAATTTGAAGAAGTTTCCAATCAGAAGGAAACAGACGCTGAACTTGATGTTGAACTTATCATTCCGCCCGCAAACCGCCTTGGTAAAAAAATAGTTGAACTAACTAATGTCTCAATAATACTTGGCAATAAATCTCTTTTCGATGAGTTTAATTATAATTTTCTTCCTGGTAAAAAAATTGGAGTGGTTGGACCTAACGGTTCAGGTAAGACAACTTTGCTAAGGATTATACTTGAAGAGATATCACCGACAAAAGGAAAAGTTGAAATCGGTGAAAACACTGAGTTTAATTATATCGACCAGGCAAGACTATTATTAGATGATAGTGATACAGTTAAAAATGTAATTGGCGAAGGTAGTGAAATTGTAAAGTTTGGAAATCAAAAACTAAGTGTCTGGTCCTATTTAAAAAGATTTTTATTTACGGATGATAGGATCAACACTTTGGTAGGAAGATTATCCGGCGGAGAAAAAAGCAGGCTTACACTGGCAAAAATTTTAAGCAGCGGCGGTAACTTTCTCATGCTTGATGAGCCGACTAATGATCTTGATCTTCCAACATTGAGAATTCTCGAAGAAGCGCTTGTGCGGTTTGAAGGGTGTGTAATAATTGTAAGTCACGACCGCTATTTCCTTAACCGGATATGCGATGGAATCATAGCTTTTGAAGGTGATGGACAGGTATATTATAGCGAAGGCGATTATGACTATTATATAAAAAAGAGACAAGAAAGGTTACGGGATAAAGCAGATGCTAAACCAAAACAAACAAAGGAAGATTCCCGTATAAAAGTTATGATCAGGAAACTTACTTATAATGAAAAAATTGAACTCGAATCAATTGAAGAAAAGATAATTATAGCAGAAGAAGACGTTAATAGAATTGAAAACATTTTTTCTTCAGCTGAGTTTTATGAAAAACATGCCGAACAAACAAATGAATTAAACATCCAGCTTGCTGAAGCAAAAGACAAAGTAAAACTTCTTTATGACAGGTGGGAGCAACTGGAAGAAATATCAAAATCCGGCAATATAAAATATTAGAACACATAAAAAAATGAATCAAATTTTAATGATACTATGT
>JBATTD010000030.1:0-1551 GCA_049670345.1 Ignavibacteriaceae bacterium | reverse complement strand
AATAACGACCAGTGGCAACAATAATTCTTTCCTCATCATATGGAAGATTTCTCATCTTATCCAATAGGCTCTTTCTTTGTTTTTTCCCCATGCCACCTTTTAACACAAAAATATTTTTAACCAGAGGGTTCAAAATTTCAACTTCTATTTTATTATTTCCCACAATGACCTCAAAAACATAAGTAAAGGATATTTCTTCTGGATCAAAGGATACGGAATTTCAAGCAGGAGGCAATTTGAGGAAAATGGAATTACCTTTCAGGCATAAACTCTATTAATTTACGGCAAGGTGAATATTTTAAGGTTTGGCTCAACCTTTTGTATCATATCAAAATGTTTATCTTTCGACCAAATGGAAAAGTTTAATTTTATTGCTATGACAGCCATCAAAGCATCTTGAAATGGCACTGTGATTCCATTTGTCCTAAGCTGATACAAAAGCAGCCCTAGATCGTTCCAGATTGTGTCGTCTATTACGATGTAATTGAAGCCAGTCAAAGCTTTGTTGATTTCTTGAATATCTTTTTCGCTTTTTGCACCGTGTATAAGCTCGGCCGTCACAACTCCACAAATGGCCACATTCTCATTAAGAAATACTTTTTCAGCTTCCTGGGTAGGTCTTTTCCAAAAGTCGATAATTATGCCTGTATCGACTAAAATCATATCATGCTTTCCTCTCTCAATCGTTGGATAGCATTTTCATCAATATCAATCCGATTCGCCGCTGAAATAAATTCCTTAATATCTCCTTTCATTTCAGTGCGTTCACTCGAGGGAACTTCTAATAAAATGATTTCAACAAATTTTCCTAAAAAACGTTTTAATTCAGGAATGTGGAGTGTCTCTGAATCAATCTTTCGTTGTATTTTGATAGCTTCCATGGCTAACTCCATTTATAAGAATAGTTTCTAATTTAAAAGCTTTCCCAGACCCTCTAAAAGGAAGTGAATTCGTAAATATATGGAATTTTAACACCTTTATTTCTTTATTACAATAATTTAATCAATATATTATACTTTCCTGTTTATTTCGGTAAGATCCGTATTTTGGCAGCGGGAATTGATAAACTCAGGAAGAAAATGCCACTATCCACGATGTACTTGAAAAAACATTTTGTTTAGCTTTAGGAAAAGGCTTGTCAGGGAGCAGAACATAACAAAGCGTTTATTAAAATGAATAGAAAAAATCCCGGAAGCATTAAACTAAATCTTTACAAAATTTCTTTTTTGTGAAAAATCCATATCTATCCTTTAGCAGAGCAATGGATTAATTGTAAATTGCTCTACTTATCTATACTTATAATTATTTAATATAATTACAAATAGCCCCCGTAGCTCAGTGGATAGAGCAATGGATTCCTAAGCTAATTTTAGCAAAATCATTAAGTAGTGTAATTTTAACGGGTTGATTTGATTGTAAAATTTTTTTTGAGTTTTTGTTTCTGTTTGGAAACATTCTGAAAAATTTGACCTTGACGGGCACATTTTGGGCACAATTTAGGCACAGGAAAAATCCTGTGCCTTTTTATTTTTTAAAATAAGACTTTTGAAG
>JBATTD010000029.1:0-1739 GCA_049670345.1 Ignavibacteriaceae bacterium | reverse complement strand
ACAAACGAAGTAATTTTTAAACTATTAAACCAAACAAAACTTGCAATTGTAAATATGCTGTTCATAAAATGTTTTTAAGATCTATGTATCTTTAATCTTGCCTGCTTTCATATAACTCACTTAATATTTTCTTGTCACGACCATAAATATCACTGTAAAAATACATTTTACCTTCTTCTCTATCTTCGTAACACGTCCAGTACATTATCATTACAGGCATGGGTTCGTTTAAGTTTACATTTGTAAGCTTTTTGGTTTTAAGTATGTTGTCTATTTTAGCTCGATCGTAACTCTGTTTGCCAAGCAGTTGTTCAGCAAGCACTAAGGGATTCTGTACCCTAACACATCCATGACTAAATGCACGCTCGCTTTTTCCAAAATACGATTTTGAAGGAGTATCATGTAGATACACAAAATATTTATTAGGGAAAATAAATTTCACCACACCCAGGGCGTTATTTGGTCCGGGTTTCTGCCGAATAGTAAATGGGAAATTCCCGCTCGAAAACCGATTGAAATCAATCGTTGAAGGATCGATTACTTTATCACCTTTTAGCAAGGTCATGTTACGATCTTGAAGATACTGCGGATCGCGTTTTAGTTTAGGCAGTATTTCTTTTGAGGCGATAGAATAGGGAACAGTCCAGGTTGGGTTAAAAACAAGGTACTTTATATCTGATGTGAATACCGGTGTCTCATGATGTTCTTTACCCACAACAACCCTGCAACTATAATCTATTTGCCGGTTTCTGAATAAGTAAAGATGATAATCTGCAATATTCACGAGTAGAAATTCCTCCGGCAGATCGTTATTGAGCCAACGGCATCTTTCCATGTTCACCCTCATAATATCCATCCGGTCACTAATGGACATATTCAGTATCTCAAAAGTTCTTTTACCGGCAATGCCATCATCATCCAGCCCATTACGCGCTTGAAACTCCTTGATAGTAATTTCCAGCTCTTCATCAAACACGTCGTTATAAGTTAAGCTTAAAGTATTGGCATAATGACTTAAATGTCTTTTTAAATCCCCAACAACTTCCGAAGAGTCACCTAATCTCACTGGAGAACCGGGATACTGGATTTGTATTATATCGCCATCCGCTTTTTGGACAGAATCAAACTTCGCAAACCAGAATCGTAATTTATGATACATCGGAAGCTCGGGACGAATATTTTTTACTCCTTCTTTTAGAGTTTGTGTTTGCAGCCTATACAGCACTCTAAAATCCACACTGTCCGGCAAAGGTCTCTGGCTATAATTCCAATTGGGATCTAACTGTGCAGGATTAACTTTACCCTGAATCATATGATGGGCATATGTTAATAAAGCATCGGTCATAACAATATCTGCTATGGCAGAATACTCGGCAGTTACTTTGGTACCGTTTTCTATCTCTTCATCGTGCTGTTTAATTAAATCTATACGATAATCTTTTGGGTTCAGTCCTTCAAAATATGAGTCCTCCAAAATGCTGATGAGATCATTCCTGTTTTTGGCAGCGTCCCAAAGTGGATTATAGTCTGCATTTTTGTACATACCTGTAATAACCGGGTTTCCAATAATTGTTTCTCCTCCCAGTTTTATGCTTTCTGATTGTTCAAGCTGATCGATGTGTTTATGAATGTTTTCCTGTATGGAGTTTTGGCCGGTTAACGAGAATTGACTTAATAGGAAAATGATAAGTAATAGAATAGAAGAATGTTTCATCTGTTTATAATTTAAAATTAAGGGC
>JBATTD010000028.1:0-3957 GCA_049670345.1 Ignavibacteriaceae bacterium | reverse complement strand
GTAATAATCATCAAAGTACCATCTTCCGTAATGATAGGTTATATGTCCGAATGGTTCATAGGATTGCCAGTACCAACCGTCCGAAGTCCAAATCCATCTGCCTTCTCTGTAAGGAGACCAATTCCTTCTCATAATTGTTGGACGCCAGACAACTACACCGTAATCAATTTCTATCCAGTTTCCGTAGGGTGATAAACTGTTATAGAAATGTCCGCTTATCCTTGGATTAGCAGTTATTTCACTAACTCCAACGAATCCCCAAAAAATTACTACTAGTATTACAATTAGCTTTTTCATGATACACCTCTTATTGTGTTTATGTTGAAAATGCAATGTTGGTGCCAGCAGTAATAGCTTATTTTCTTTTGATTTTATTAGATATTGATAAGAAATGTGTATAGTTTTTTAGACAGAAAGAAGCAAGAGGAGGACGATTTTAAACGATAAATTGTAAGAAAAAAACATTTGCTTGGTGTGTATGTTTACACCAATTTTCTTATAATGTTAGAAAATTATAAAACGGTTATTCCCAGAATTTTAACAGAATAACCGCTTAGATAGTTTTTCAATTTAATTAGACAAATTAGTTAATACCTGTCAGTCACACGACAATCTCTGATGTTAGGAAGAAAATCAAAATTATACTTGTAGAATAAAATTATCTTTTTAATTAAATCCCCAGTAAAATGTGATCCTTCCAATAATATCACTAACGGGTGTTACGCCATCATCATTTTCATCGTATTTAACAAATTCAATATTAGGTATAAACTTTACTTGTTTGACTGGATGCCAATCCACTCCTCCAACAAAGAAAATATTTGATGCCGTTGGGTCAAAAGGGATGAATGCAATTTTATTGCCCTGGGGATTCGGATCAAAATTTCTATCGACTCTACCGAATAATGAAAATTGTTCTGATACTTCGCCGGCAATAAACAATGAGGCAACTCTCATCTTCTTATCTTCAACATCTTCCTCTTGTCTTGTTTGATCTGCGTATAATAATCCTGCTCTAACAGTTTTTGTTATGTAACCTAAAAATGCCTGCAGGGTGTACCAATCGGTGCTGCCTGCGTGATCTGCATAATCTCCATAAATTTCAAATACAAATTCTTTTGCAGGATAAAATGCTAACGAAAGCAGTCCTGATTTTCCTTTATCAATTTCCTGTTTATTACTTGATCCGTTGGAAAACATTAAATGGTACTTAAACATTCCATTCTCATCGAATTTACCTTTTAATGCAAGACCAAAATCACGCGAACTTGCCATCCTCTGAAGATCCAAAGGGGTTTTTTCAACAGATCTGTAACCCCACATGTTCTCAGTTATTTGGAACGTTGGTGTAGGACTTATTCCAATTATGAGTGCCTGATTAGAAAATTTATATTTAAACCATGCGTCTTTTACAAATGGGATCATTGTTTTAGCTTCTTCAAAATTAAACTCATTACTCATTTCTAATCTTAAACGTGTAGAGAAACTGTTGTTTATTTTATAATCATAAGTAAAATAAATTCTTCTGAACCAAATACCGCGCTGGTCATTAAGTTCCGGTTTATGGTCCTTGAAGAAATAATAATAATCACCGAACATATAACCGCTGAACTTACCGCCGCTTTCTTCTTCTTTTTTATCCTGCCCATAAGTACTTATCAGTAAACTTACACTGAAAAAGATGAATAATAATTTTCTTAACATTTTATCTCCTAATGAATATTGATATTATTTACGTATGAAACATAAAAAATATTATTCTGGTAGGTATAACCAAAAGATTAAGACTGTGTTAAATTAGTGTTAAGAGGGTTTTGCTAATTGTCATCAAAAATCAAAGCCGATTCTGTGCAAACACTTCCAACCAGCTTTAGTCACAGAAAATACAAGAAATGTTGAATTGCTCACAATACGCAAGATCCTGCTGGAATGAAGTATTAATTTTCATAAATCCTATATAATGTTATTTCGTAACCTCTCTTCCCTACTATATTCTCCTGTACAACTCTCAGAAATCCCAAAGGAAAGATAATAACAGCTATCGCCTTCTATTCACTATTTTAGCTAAGGGAATTCTTTAATTAATTTCATTTGTTTTGAATTCATCAAATTCGGGACAATATTCATCATTTAAAAATGGAAAATGTTTACTAATTTTGGAATGAAATATGTTCTCTTTATCTATCGTATAATATTATAGTTAAAAAATATAAAAAAACTAACTGATATTTGAAAAATCAGGTAAATTTTTCGTTATGATTATTACTTTTTTCCAGGTTTAATTTTAATTTCCTTTTTTAAGTAAGAGATTTCTCAATATTTATCTATGTTTTTAATGAACTTTCACAAAAAGGGTATTAAATTATTTGATTGATGATTCTACTAAATTAGTGACAAAAAACAGAGAGAAAGACAATAGAATACCTAGAATATACAAAATCGGAGCTTGACGAATTACTTATTTTAGCCCAAAAAGGGTCTTATTATGAATTTGGTGAACTTTCCCAATATATAAGGGATGTATCGGAAGCCTATTTCTTAACCAAAGATAAGCAAAAGGAGATTACCAAAATTGAAGATGTTGAAAATCTAACAAACAGCGTTTTTTTGGCATTTGCAGAAGAATATAAGAACATAGAAAATTTGGGTTATTGGCTTAGGAGGATGTTGTTTATAATTTTCATCAGATGGTATAAAAAAAAGACAATTCGTACTTCCATGAAGCTAAATTCTATAATGAGCGCTGGAAATAATGGAACTGATGAGAAAGAATTGTTAGCAGCACAGGTTACAAAAATTTTAAATACTGTAACCGAAGAAAAGCAAAAAATAGTTCGGTTAAAATTTTGGGCACATTTGGATTTTAAACAAATAGCAGAATATCTGAATAAAAGTGAAGACGTTGTAAGAAAGTCGTATTATAACACTTTGCTTGCATTAAAAAACAGGTTAAGATGATTACCATACAATTATATACAATTATATTGTTATTTTTTGGTTGTTGTCTGTTAAGTGATTAATAGAAATGGAAAAATTCGAAAAAGTAATTCATATATTAGAAAGAGAAGTAATACCCTACGAAGAGAAGGAATATTTGAAACGTATTGCGAATGAAGATATTGATATAAAAAATTTCATTAGCATACACTCAAAGCTGAAACACGTTTTCAATTCTTCCTGCCATTTGGATATGGAAATTCTTGCCGAGTTTATTCTCTATTATGATGGCGACCTTGATGCTGCTGAATATATGCCACAAATAACTGATAAAATCGAAGATCATTTAGCAGAATGTAGTGATTGTAATAACCTTTACTTAACATTGACCAAAGAGTTTCAACAATTAGATAATTTTGTATCTAGAGCTATAAACGATAATGAAGATTTTGAGATTCAATTAAAGCCGTTGGATGTTTCCAAAACTAGAAAGACTAATTTCAGAGCTGCTCTCACAGCAATTATCTTACTTATTATTGCATACTTTGGTATGATGATAACATCTTATTACAGCACACCATTCTACAAAAAAAATATTTTTGAGTTTGACGCAATCAACAATTCATTAACCCAGAGCAGGGATACTGAATTTTATAAACAGGGCTTGACAGCTTTTAAAAACGAAGATTATGATGGAGCCATTAGTGTATTAATGGAAGATATCATTCTAAGTCAGAATGATACTACAACATTCTACTCTCATTTTTTGTTAGGGATAGCATACCTTAAAAGTTCTGAGAATAACATACTTGGTACGTTTAAATCTTACGATCATTTAAGAGTCAATGAAGGAATACAAAATTTAATGACATTCATTGAAAAAAATGAAGGCAGCGTTAATGATCGTGCAAGTATTGATGCTCACTACTACATTGCAAAAGCATATTTATCGATTGATGCAATAGAAGAGGCGAAAACACATCTACAAATTGTAATTGAAAAGAGGGGGAAATACTATGC